>JAGQWV010000371.1 GCA_020437045.1 Saprospiraceae bacterium
TAATTCGCCCTAATTCCGATCTGTGCTTGTCCTCCCTCTTTCAAAAGTATTTTTCGCCGGCTATGAATACCGATTCTTTGTTCGGTGGTTTCATCGGTCTCAAAAGGTTCAAATTGGAAAAAGATATTGGTCAATTCCGAATTCCTCTGATGATGGTAGCCACTGTAGGCTAAGGTGTGTTCCCAACGGGAATTTTCAAACTTGAGACCGGTCGCTGCCATCCTGCCGGTAAAATCGATGTTTTGTTCATCCTTAAAATCCGTTCTTTCGGAAAGTTGGGGAGCTTTAAATTTATTTTGACTGACACCTCCCATACCGAAAAAACTTACTGATCCTTTGTTCTTTAATTTCCATTTTAAATGAAAAGAGAGATCCTGAAAGGTTATGGCCTCGTCTCCCAAATCCACACCCATCGCCGACAGCAAGCCTATGGTCGAATAACGGTAGTTGATCAGAAATGAATTTTCTTGCTTTTTACGAATGGGGCCTTCCAAAGCGGCATCGATACCCAACAGGCCAATCTGGCCCGTAAAATGGATTCGATCCCTAGCACCTTCGCGCAGACGCATATCCAATATTCCCGAAGTAGCATTGCCGTAATAAGCCGGAAAAGCCCCGGTCAGGAACGTGGAATTATCCAGCATCTGTGCACTGAGAATATTGACCCCTCCTCCGCTCTCACTGGATCGATCATTGATTGTGCCAGCATTGCTTAGGTGATTTGGATTGACAATTTCCACTCCTTCCAAGTACCATCCCAAACCATTAGGTGTGTTTCCGCGAATGACAATGTTGTTGGCCTGGTCATTTTCATTGATTACTCCGGCATAATGCGTCGCCAAACGTGCCGGGTCATAGAAGGTACCGGGAAACCGGAAACTTTCCTCCACGGTGAGGGTATAGATACTATTAACAGCTTCGGCCGATCGTTCCCTTGATTCGGCTTTGACAACCACTTCATCCAGTGATTCCTGGCTGGGATCAAGTAGAAAAACTTTATTTCTGGGCACGCCGGTGTTGATCTCAATTTCGGCAACACTTTTAGTCTGATAGCCTAACGATTGGAAAATCAGTTGATAATTGCCCGATGACAATTTGCGAAAGCTAAAAAGACCTTTACTATTGGTGATCGCTTCATAAGCGTTTGACTTATTTGACAAGGTAACCGTCGCCCCTTCAATCGGCGTATGGGAATAGGCATCAAATAGCTGACCTGAATAATCCAGATCGTCTATCTGGCCAACCAATGAATGATACCCCAGGATAAAAAGCAGGATATATACTGATCTATTCATAACCTGCAATCTACTATTTGATCTCCGAGTTAAAGTCCAATGATTTGCCGGTTGAGCTCCTCATCCGGAGATCCTCCTGCAAAATCATCAAAAGCTTTTTCCGTCACTTTGATCATATGCTCTTTTATAAATGGAGCTCCCTCTTTTGCACCCTGATCGCCATCTTTGATACAGCATTCCCATTCTAACACGGCCCATCCGTCATAATCATATTGGGCTAATTTGCTGAATATGGCTTTGAAATCAACCTGTCCGTCGCCAAGTGAACGAAATCGTCCGGCCCGATTTATCCAATCCTGATAGCCACCATAGACTCCAACTCTTCCCGATGGATTGAATTCAGCGTCTTTTACATGAAACATTTTAATGAATTCATGGTAGATATCGATGTATTGCAGATAATCCAATTGCTGCAGTACAAAATGGCTGGGATCATAAAGTAAATTTGCACGATTGTGATTTCCTGTAGCCTCTCTAAACATCTCAAAGGTTACGCCATCATGTAAATCTTCACCAGGATGAATTTCATAACAGACATCGACTCCCCTTTCATCAAAATAGTTGAGAATGGGCAACCATCGACCGGCCAATTCTTTAAATGCCGTTTGGACCAATCCCTGAGGACGCTGAGGCCACGGATATACTGTATGCCAAATGAGCGCCCCGGAAAAAGTGGCATGCACATCAATACCCATATGACGGCTGGCGTCGGCAGCATATTTAAGTTGCTGGACAGCCCATTCGGTCCGGGCTTTGCTATTGCCACGGACTTCCGGTGGGGCAAATCCATCAAACATTACATCATAGGCAGGATGTACAGCGACTAACTGTCCCTGAAGGTGGGTAGATAGTTCCGTAATTTCGATGCCATACTCTTTTGCTCTTCCTTTAAATTCATCACAATAATCTTTGCTTTCTCCAGCTTTCTTAAGATCGATGATACGTCCATCCCAGGTTGGAATCTGTACTCCAACATATCCATAGTCAGCGGCCCATTTGCACAAATTTTCCAACGTATTATATGGCGCATCGTCTCCGGCAAACTGGGCAAGAAAGATAGCTGGTCCTTTTATGTTTTTCATGATTATCCTAATTTTATAAAATTGTCAACGCAGTATTTAGTCAAATGAAATCCACTTCTGATCGCTCTTGGAAGACTCGACCACCTTACTTATAAATTGCATGCCCCGTACACCATCATTTACCGTAGGAAAATCCTGATATAGGGGATCTGGCTCCTTACCATCCAGACGAGCCTGAACACATTTTGCGAAGTTTCTATAGATGTTGGCAAATGCCTCCAGGTAACCTTCGGGATGACCGGAAGGAAGCCTGGTATGTGCCTGGGCAGCCGCTGAAAGATCACCAACACCGGTTCGAATTATGCACATAGGACCTTCCAGAGGTCTCACCACCAAACTATTGGGTTCTTGTTGGTGCCATTCCAATCCAGCCTTGGTACCGTAGATTCGAATTCGCAAATTATTTTCTTCACCCACTGAAATCTGGCTGGCAAATAGAATTCCTCGTGCACCGTTGTCAAAATGCAACAAGACGTTTCCATCGTCGTCCAGGAGTCGGCCGGGCACCATCACGGATAGATCAGCACATAATTCCTTTATTTTAAGTCCACTGATATACTCGGCAAGGTTTTCGGCATGGGTGCCAATATCTCCCATAGCCCCGGCGATGCCCGAGCGACTGGGATCGGTACGCCAGGAAGCTTGTTTTTGTTCACTGTCTTCCAGTTTGGTACTGAGCCAGCCCTGCGGATATTCAACAACAATTTTTCGAATTTCACCCAAATCTCCTTTTGCCACCATATCCCTCGCCTGTTTGACCATAGGATACCCGGTATAGTTATGGGTCAGGGCAAAGATCAAACCTGATTTCTCAACCAGTTGCTGTAATTGCAGCGCTTCATCAAGATTAAAGCTCAAAGGTTTGTCACAAACCACATGAAATCCATTTTCCAAAGCCATTTTGGCCGGACCGAAATGAACATGATTGGGAGTAACGATGCTAACAAAATCCATGCGGACATCATCCGGCAATTGTTTTTCCTTTTCTATCATCTCCGTATAGCTACCGTATACCCGGCTGGGATCGAGATAAAAATCTTCTCCCGATGCTTTTGATTTTACCGGATCGCTGCTAAAGGCTCCACATACCAATTCGATATCTCCATCCAACGCGGCGGCCATTCGATGTACAGCTCCAATGAAGGCTCCTCTACCTCCACCGACCATACCCATTCTGATTTTTCTACTCATGAAATGTATTTGTGTGGTTAGATATAAAAAAATGACAGACTTAAAAAGGATGATAATGATAAGGATTATTTTGCGAAGTAACAATGCGCATATCGGCAAACCAATCCCTTTTGGCAAGTTGGGATTTACTCTTATTTTTAAGGACTGCTATCTATCAACAAAGACAAAAGAAAAATCAATGAGAATTGTAAAAGGAGATATCGAATATTTCCCGGGCATTGGAAAGGTCGAATTTGAAGGTAAAGATTCCGACAATCCGTTAGCCTTCAAGTACTACGATGCCAGTCGAATTGTCGACGGCAAGAGCATGCAAGATCATTTTCGATTTGCCGTGGCTTACTGGCATAGCTTCTGTAATGAACTTTCTGATCCTTTTGGCAGTGGCACCAGAAATATGCCCTGGCTAAATCATGCCGAACCTATGGAGCGGGCGTATCATAAAATGGACGCTGCTTTCGAATTCATTACGAAAATGGGAATTCCCTATTACTGTTTTCATGATTACGATCTGGTAGAGGAAGGAAACAGCATCCTGGAGAGCGAAAAACGACTGGACAAAATTGTTAGCTATGCCCAGGAGAAACAGGAGGAATCAGGGGTCAAGCTTTTATGGGGTACTGCCAATCTTTTTAGCAATCCGCGCTATATGAATGGAGCCGCTACCAATCCGGATTTCCTGGTCTTGAGTTACGGTGCCACCCAGGTGAAAAATGCCCTGGACGCAACGATCCGTCTGGGAGGAGAAAACTATGTCTTCTGGGGAGGCCGGGAAGGATACATGTCACTGCTGAACACCGACATAAAACGTGAGCAGGATCATATGGCTCAGTTCCTACATATGGCCAAAGACTATGCCCGTAAACAAGGATTTAAAGGAAACTTCCTGATTGAACCCAAGCCCATGGAGCCCATGAAACATCAGTATGACTTTGATGCTGCCACCGTGGTGGGTTTTTTACGTAGCTACGGTTTAGAAGATGACTTTAAACTAAATGTCGAGGTAAATCACGCTACATTGGCCAGTCACACCTTTCAACACGAATTGCAAATAGCGGCAGACGCAGGTATGCTCGGCAGTATTGATGCAAACCGGGGAGATTATCAAAATGGATGGGACACCGATCAGTTTCCCGTCAACCTTTACGAATTGACTCAGGCCATGCTAGTGATCCTGGAAGCGGGGGGATTGAGTGGAGGTGGAGTCAATTTCGATGCAAAACTACGGAGAAACAGCACGGATATCGAAGACATATTTCTGGCTCACATCGGCGGGATGGATGTATTTGCCCGGGCACTAATCGTGGCAGATAAAATACTCCGAAGATCAGACTACTTAAAACTCAGGCAAGAACGGTACAGCTCTTTTGATCATGGCTTTGGAAAAATGTTTGAAGATGATAAACTAACACTTGAAGAACTTCGGGATTTTGCTGTCGAAAACGGTGAACCAGCGATAAAATCAGGCAAACAAGAGCTGTTTGAGAACATCTTAAACCAGTACCTCTAAGCCAATGCCGGTATGACAAATTCTGAGATGAATTTTAGCAACGGTAAAGGTCATGAATGAGCAAACTACCCAACATAATAGGGGAATGTATAGATGATATTCAACCGGGAATATGCATTAGGCTTCTATTACGAGACAGAATCCTAATCTATAATCCCGGTTCAAGCGAGTAAACCACTTGCGGATGTTGTGGCCGAAGCATCACCAGAATTTATCATAAAAGTCAGTGGCTGATCTCTAAGATAAAAAGAAGAGCCTTCAAATTACTTCGAAGGCTCTTCACTATTATAATACATAGTTTATCCCTAGGCCGTGGCCATCGCTGGCTCTTCCCTCTTCTTCATCCAGAAATAAAGTACGGTAAAAAGTATAATCAGTATAGCCGGAAACAATACCATTGATCCGAGTGTGGCTTGCCCTGCCACCAATTCCAGTTCATCTCCCGTAAGACCCTGAGCAGCAGCTTCGGCTCGATCGGAATCAATCCAACCTCCAATAATGGGTTGGAAAATCACATTGGAAAACATACCAATTCCGCCGATGATCGACATGCCCAATGCGCCGCTCTTTGGTATTTTGTCCGCTACGAAACCAATCATATTTGGCCAGAAGTAAGCAATACCCATGGCATAAATAATCGCTGCGATATAGGCCATACTGCCGGTCTGGGTACTGAACAGATAAATACCAATCGTAGCCAGTATCGCTGACCCTAATAAGACACCAGTCTGATTAAACTGGTGAACGGCTTCACCGCCAAAGTAACGAAATACGGCCATCAGACCCGTTACCAACGCAAGAATTAACATAGGCTGCGCACCACTCTTTGAGAGAATCAAACCCACCCATTGTTGTGGTCCAAATTCTGAGATTGAGGTAAGCGCCATGCAGCAAAACATAAAAAAGAAAAGTGGGGAGATCATGGCCTTGACATTATCACTCAACGAAGTGATTGCTGCAGTGGATTTTGGAAAGGTCTGTCCAAAAAACAGGTATGCATATATCAAGGTAGGTATCAAGATGATCCATATCTGAGATTCCCAACCCATACCTGCATCCGTCATAAACTTGGAAATTAAACTTCCAATCACTATACCTCCCGGAAACCACATATGAAACCGGTTTAGCATTTTACTCATCTTTACACCTTGATAAGTATCGGCAATCATAGGATTACAGGCCGCTTCGGTACATCCATTTCCTAATCCAATCAGGAACGTGGAAAATAGGAGTCCGAAGTAACTTCCGGAATAAATGGTCATAATAATCCCAAGGGCGTGGGCAAAAAAGGCAAATTGCATAATGATTTTTGGACCGACTGAGTGATAGATGATACCCCCTATCACCATCGAAATGGGAAACCCAAAAAACCACATCGAATTAATAAATCCCAATTGTTCTGCGGTCAATCCTAATTCATCCCCTAACTGAGGCAGGATTCCTGCCCTAATACTAAAGGAAAAAGCGGTTGTAATCAGTGCAAAGCAACTACCATAAAAAAGTCGTTTGTCGTTTACCATGAAGTTTTCGTTTTGTATGAAGTTCTAAAAGTTTGATCGACCCTCACATCAAAAGCTCTGGTTGTCAATATGCATTGCTCAGGAAGTAAAGGACCTATAATGTTGTATTCTTTGGCAGATCATGAAATGATGATCATGATTGTTTGGGAAAGTTAATAAAATGAGAAATAATTTTTATCAATCTTGAAGATATAATCCCATCACCTTTTCGGATGCAAACACGCCTGAGATTAAAAATTAAATCCATAACCCATCATCACCCGGTTCCAAAACTTTTGAATAACATGCTCGTTTATTACTTTGGGCGCTCACTAATTAGAATTTAACAAGAATGATGCTTAAAGGGAAGACCGTTTTAATCACAGGAGGCAGCAAAGGCATTGGTTATGGAATTGCTGCAGCATGTCTGGAGAAAGATATGAATGTGGTGATTAGTGGTAGGAAGGTATCCGATCTGAAACAAGCTATTACTGAGCTGAAGAAGATCTCTGACCACATTACCTATGCCGTGGCTGATGTGCGAAATCTAGCTGATCAGGAAAAAAGTGTAGAAAAAGCCATTGCTACCTTTGGAAGTCTGGATGTCTTGATTGCCAATGCGGGAGTAGGTCATTTTGCCCCTATCGAAACGATGACAAGTGAACTATGGAAAGATACCATTGACATCAATTTAACGGGTGTATTTAACAGCGTAAAAGCAGGCCTTTCAGAAATTGAAAAAAGTCAGGGATATATCATTACCATGGCCAGCCTGGCCGGAACAAATTTCTTTGCATCGGGTACTGCTTACAATGCAAGTAAGTTTGGATTGGTGGGCTTTACCCAGGCTCTTATGTTAGATGTTCGGAAGAAAGGAATAAAGGTTACTACCATTATGCCTGGCTCGGTAGCCACGCATTTTAACAATCACACGCCTGGGGAAGGTGATGCCTGGAAAATTCAACCAGAAGATATCGGGCAAATAGTAGTTGATTTACTGTCAATGCCTGAGAGAACATTGCCCAGTAAGATCGAAGTGAGACCCTCTATTCCGAAATAGATATACTCAACTTAACTCACTTTATGCAGGATCACATCTTTTCCCTTTGACTTATTCTTCTTTTTCTTAGTCAGATCAAAGACATATCCGGCAATCTTTAGAACAAAAGGCATCAGGGGCATAAATTTTTTCCAGCCCTTCTTTCCATTATTATAGAACTGACTGGTAACCACATCGGTGATATCTTCAAATTCTACGGGTTTATTTCGGAAGAGAGAAAACACTGCATCGGAAGCGCTGTCCAGTAGTTCTTCTTTAGAGAGCTGCAATGATTGTAAGAGCAATCGTTCTGTAGCATCGATTTCCGCTTTGAGCAGCTTCTTTTCAATCTTAAGATCGTGTAACGTCTTAATCTTCTTCCTCATCATAGTCCAGCATTTCATTTAATACCAATGATAGGATAGGATTAATTATCAAATTTCGCTTGAAAACAATTAATAACATACCTACCACCGTATAAAACCCGGATATGACCAGGAAGGCCTTGGAATAAGAATCCCAAATATCTCCCAGATATAATCCCAGGGCAATAGTTAGCAACAAGAGTATAAATAGAACAATTATAAACAAAACCAAAATCAGGGCCAGGCCGGACGTTACCCTTGAGAAACGTTCGGCCAGGTCCAATTTGATCAATTTTACTTGTTGCTGTCCAAAGAGCTTGGCATATCCAAAAATTTCACCAGCTTGTTCCGACATCATGGGATTTCGCGTGTTTAAATATTATACAGTATTCTGTTCAGCGCGCAGTTTTTCTGCTTGCTTTCTAACTCGCTCTTTGGCTCGCTCAACTCCATCTTCAAATTTAGATTTAAGATCATCGGTCGTATCAATAGCGGCATCAAGCTTGTCATTCAATGCAGACTTCAATTCATTTACTTTACCTTTGGTATAGTCAGTCATATGGTTGACCTGATTGACAACCTGCTCTTTTCCAGATTCAATAGATTTAGCTACTTCTTTGCGCATTTTCGTGGCTTGTTTCTTCATTTTCTTTTGCATTTTTCTGCCTTCTGCGCTATTCATATAATATCCAGCAACTCCACCTATTACTGCTCCCAGGCCAACGCCCAGTAGTATTTTACTTGAATTCTTCATGAGTTTTCTTTTTATAGTTTTTAATCAATCTTTCACTTTATTCAACAACTTACCGAAATGATATGTTCGGTATAACTTCATTTTCGACAAGGAAGCCAGTTTGCGGAAGGCAGATGAGGTCTGATAGGTCTGTATATGAAACGTTCGAGCCTGGGAGAAGTCAGACACGGTATGAGAGACTTTTCTCTATCTCTACCAGAAGTATATCGTCATGGAGTAGACTTTGGCGGAATTATGATTTTCGTGTCCTTGCTTGTGTAATGGTGGAATCCTAAAGAAAAGGCCGTATCCTAAAAAGAATACGGCCTAAAAATTTTTTTCAATGAGCAGGACCTCTTACTCGAGTTGGAATTTCACCGGAAGGTTAAACTGTACCCTCACTGGTCTTCCACGTTGTTTACCCGGAGTCCATTTCTCGCCCATGCCGTTCATGAGATTTACCACTCTAAGAGACTCGTCACCACATCCGGCTCCGATATCTCGTACAACCTGAGCATCCGTAATAGAACCGTCTTTTTCTACTACAAATCTCACAACACACATTCCTTCTACACCATTCTCACGAGCTATTGCAGGATATTTGATGTTTTTGTAGATAAATTCCAACATCTTCTTGTCTGCACAAGCTTTTTTGGCGTTGTTATCACCAGCTTCGTTTTCGCAGCCAGGAAAACGTGGCATTTGTTCCACCACTTTGAAAATTTCTTCCACTTTTGGTTCTGGTGGTGGTGGTGGTGGTGGCGGTGGTGGTGGTGG
>JAGQWV010000372.1 GCA_020437045.1 Saprospiraceae bacterium
AAAGAAGGCAAGAATTTTACAAATTTGAGCACCCTTTGTACCCCGGGTCCTCCCGAGGGTGGCCAGTAATACGTTAAGATCAGTACCTTCTTCCTCAATTTTCAGTGTTGGATTTTAGGTTTAATCCCGCCAACATCGGAATAGGTCTGAATTGGTGTACGATAAAAATGATCAGCATAATAAGTATCAGAATGGAGGCAATGTTGGCAATGATTTCACCGGTGTAAAAAGCCTTTGGTTTAAATTCAAAAGTGATAGTATGTTGACCGGGTGGAATTTTCATGCCTCTCAATACATAATTGACCCGTACAAATTCTGCGGGTTGATCATCGATGTAAGCCTTCCAGCCTTTGTCAGGCCCGTACCAGACTTCCGAGAAGACTGCGAATTGATCACTAGTGGAATTGGATTGATACACCAGGCGATCCGGATCGTAGGATTGAAGAGTGATGCTACCATTCGGCTGAAACGTCTGAGTGCCTTGATATTCGGCAAATTCCTTGTGAATTACAGCTGTAGTTGCAGGATCGATATTCGCGAGTGCATCGATTTCTTCATTGGGGCTGTTTACCTGGTTCAGTTGGCTGATAAACCAGGCATTTCCCAGGGCCTGCATATTTACCTGCACTTCACCACTCTGATCAATGATATATTTGGCATTGAGCATGTTAAGAACAGGCAAATTGTTTTGAGCAAGATAATGGTCAATAATGTCCTGATAGCGTTGCAATTTGGCTGCATGATATCCTCCAATTAATTTGTGATGATAGGCGGGTATCGCCGAATTCCAGGGATCGACCGAGAGATCATGGACGCGGAAATATAAGTCTTTGTCTTTGTCAATAAAATTATCTGCCTGCCGGGGCTGTAGAGCAGCATCGGCCTGATTAGGTCTGACAAAAGTCTTTTCATTGAGATAGCGTCGGCCTACACCCCAAATATCAACAGTAACTAATAGTACCAAACCGACCAGTAGTATCTGAGAATTATATTTTTTCAGTAGGTATCCGTAAAGTAGCCCTGCTCCGGCCAGCACAAATAATAACGAACGAAATCCGTCTGATTGGAGAAGTGATTTTCGATCACTGATCAGTGCATCAACCAAACGAGGATCATAGCGAACGTCATTCGCACCGCTAAAACTAAACATTGATGGACCAATGATCGCCAGAAGGAGCGCTAATCCAGCGGTGATTCCAGTTGCCAGAATGAGGCTCTTTTTCAGGCGACTAGTCTCAATCTGACCCTTCACAATCTCCGACACCGTATAAGTGGCCATCAGCACCATGAGAAATTCGGTGATCGACCCAATGCTGTTAGGAGTACGAAATTTGTTGTACATCGGGAAATAGTTGAAAAATAGCTTGTTGAAGAACTCAAAATTCTTTCCCAAAGACAACAGCATCGTTAAAATGGTGGCCGAGACCAGCCACCAGCGCAAGTCCCCCCGGGTGGCAATTGCCCCTAGGATGAATAGGAAAAGTATAATGGATCCGGCGTAAGAAGGACCACTGGTAGATGGTAAACTACCCCAGTATAAAGGAGCAAAAACTTCATTGGAATTATTTTGCCCGGTAATGGTGGCAAAGTCAGAGCTACGATCCACTCGTTCACGACTGCCACCCCCCACGATACCAGGTACGATATAAGTAAAAAGATCCATCGCACCATTACTCCACTGCATGGCATAATTCCAGGCCAGTCCCTTTACTTCACTACTGCTGTTGTCGTTGACGGTAGATGTCTCGAGAATGGGTTTACCGCGCATGGTGTCCTCGGCATACTGAGCGGTAGTCCATAGCCGGGAGGTATTGGCTGCTACCCCTAGCAGCAGGGCAATTAGTAAGTAGCCACTGGCTTTGACAAAGCTCATTAATTTCCCTGCTTTTAGATCCCGGTAGAACAGTATACCTATATAGATCAGTAGCGTAATAAACAGATAATAGGGCATCTGGATGTGATTCACGCCGATCTCCAAAGCCATTCCCACCGCAAAAAGTATAGCTCCCAGGAGATATTTGCCCCGATAAGCATTCACGATACCGGATACCAGCACACCAAAAAAAGCAAATGCCCGGAGTTTAGTGGTATGACCGGCCTCAAATAATACGAAGTGATTGACGGTTAGGCCAAAGGCGATACTGCCAAGCAGTGCAACTAATGGACTCATCCCAAAGGTGATACACATAATATAAAAGCCAATCATCATGGCAATAAAGTATCCAATCGGCCGAGCCATAAAGAAATTAATGGCCTTTTCCAGGATCATTGTACGGTTTCCCGGCGCAGGCATGGAGATTTGATAAGCTGGCATTCCCCCAAACATCGAGTTAGTCCACAGGGGATAATGTCCATCTTTCTCGGCATAGGTATAAATCTCATGGGAAGCAGCTTTGTAGCTGACGATATCTCCCTGGGGAATCACCTTGCCTTGCAGTTGCGGATAAAAATAGACTACAGTGACCAGTAAAAAGGTGATGAGGGCTATACCGTGTAAAAACCACGGGTTGATGTTGGTGTCCTTGGGTGCTTCTGGTTTTTTAGCTGTTCTGATTTTTTTCTTCGCCACGGTAGGATTTTTTTGTGGTATTCAATGTTGAGGCTGCAAAATACAAATTGTTGAAATAAGTTATATGTTCCTTCCAAGGAGTTGCACGGGCCAGACCCATGGAAAGTCGACTCTATGTAGAGTATCTTCTTTAAAACGTGGGTTAAGCAATTCTATTTGCATTGTTGTTAGGTGAAATGATAGTCACTTTTGTGGAAAGTAATACATTTGCGATTTTACCATGTGTAACTCATCGATTTTACATCGAATAGCAAAGCCAGTAAGTGCCAGAAATGATTAAATATTCTATCATCGTAGCTGTATATAATCGCATCGGGGAGGTGCAGGAATTACTTTCCTCGGCAGAGCAGCTGGATTTTGATCGTCAGGCATTTGAAATCCTATTTGTCGATGATGGTTCCACGGATGGGTTCCGGGAAATGATTAAAGACTATCATAGCACAAGTGGCCTTCAGGTGCGAGCCGTTTATCAGACTAACCAGGGGCCAGGGGCGGCACGGAATCACGGTATGGAGGTTGCTACTAGTCAGTACTTTATTTTTCTGGACTCAGATTGTATGGTGCCTCCTGAATGGCTCGGTAACATTGATCGCCAGATTGAGGCAGATCACCTGGATGCTTTTGGCGGGCCCGATACCTTTCACCCCAGTTTTTCGCCTTTGCTCAAAGCGATTAATTACTCCATGACCTCTTTTTTAGGCACCGGAGGCACCCGCGGTTCGAAAAAAAGTATTGGGAAGTTTTACCCCAGAAGTTTTAATATGGGTTTGCATCGTCGCGTTTTTGAAAAAATTGGAGGCATGAACCAACTTCGACACGGACAGGATATGGATTTTTCAGCCCGGATTTATGATGGGGGATTTAAGGTTGGCTTGATTCCAGATGCATTTGTATACCACAAACGACGAACAAGCCTCTGGAAATTTTTTAAACAGATTTTTAATTGGGGGGTGGCGAGAATTAATTTGGGGAGGTTACATCCTTCCCTTTTAAAACCGGTTCATTTTCTGCCCAGTTTAATCATTATTGGATTGGTAGGTCTGTTAATTTTTTCAATAGGCACAGGTATTTGGTGGATATGGATGCTTGTGGCAAGCGGGTATGTTTTGGTTTGCGTCATTGCTTTTGTTCAGTCCTTAATTCAATACGGCGAGATCAAGACGGCACTTCTTTCGGTCATCACCCTGAATATCCAGGTATTTGCATATGGTTTCGGTCTCTTGTCAGCTGCCTGGCAGTCTCTTTGGCATGATGAGGCAAAGGGATTTACGAAAAACTATTATGGAAAGAAGTAAGCATCGATGCCCGTTCTGTCAACAGTTCTTTTTGGGTGATCGATCGAAGTTGGTTCTGACGTAAATAATCGAGAATTGATTTATACAACTTCAGCCATTGGGGGTTTTTGACAGGAGAAAACATATCATTATGCCAAAGTATGGATATCACGGAGTTGAATCGATGTTTTTCCATAAAATCCAGAATTAATTTTTCTGTCTGTTTAGCCGACCTTTTTTGATAAAATTTAAAGGTAGTGTCCATCAATTGTAGGGGAACTTCGAGAAATGAGTAATTGGTATTATTTTTCATGGAATATGGAATAAATGGACGAGCATAGGAATTTCGATGCCCATACATCCGGCCAAAGCCCATGCTAAAATCCAGCAAAATTTTACTTTTTTCTATAGCTGCAAAATGATCCGGCATTCGAACGAATAGATAATGATTGCGATTTCCCAATACTTTTTCTGCTAGATCGTTGATTTCATTGTTAAATGAAGTTCTACTTGCACTTTTATGCAGACCATTTTCAAAGCCACGATCCACGATCCTACGCTGTATTTGCTGGATTACCTTGTTATCTATCCGATAGTCGGAATGGGGAATGGGTTTCTCTGTATAGGGAGATTGGTATTTACCTTTTTTAACCAGCCAGAAAAAAGTTGATTTTGCATCATATTGATCATGGATATCCATAATTCGATCCATATTCCGGTAGGATGGGCCATTTAAGACATGTTTTAAGATCACCTTAAGCACCAGGGCTATATCTTTTTTTACTACGGCTGCTTTACCTTCATGTAAAAGAGAGGCTGTGATGGTATCAATATCATGAGAAAGAAAAACCCGGCTGGGCTTAGGTAGAGACTTTGATTCGAATGCAGTTATATTTTGACTGATTTTCTCGAAATAGGATGAAACTAAGTCATCGTGAGCACAGTCAAATCTGGCTTGATAACTACTATGATAAGAAAAGCGACCGTAGTCATCCATTTCTTCTTTTGTTGCATTGAATTCCTGTAAATAATTTAGGAGATAGAATGAAGAACCCAAATAATCGGGTTTTCCATTTTCACAATACATTATTGGCTGATCAATAAATACATCGCTTTGTTTATATTTTTTTTGACAAATGGTATTGACAAAATTCTGCGAAATCTGAATGTCGGCATCTTGTCGACAGTTGATTTTGATGCTGTTAATTTCGTGAGAAAAAGACGGTGTTGCTTCAAAATGATAGCAAAAAATACTCCAGACATATTTTATACATTCCTCTACTGGGGAGGGTAAATCAATATGTGCTGGACAAATTTTCATCATGAATTTAGGATTTGATCAATTTCGTCCCGCTGTTGGGTATTCAATGGCTTGCGGCTTTTATTGGGTTGTGCGTTGACAGGTGTGGATATTTTACTCCGAATTTGTTTGGGTGAAATGGTATTTATACCGGCAAAAGATAAAAGATTAGCAATTTTTTCAACACTGGAATACAGTTCATCACTTTCGAGAAAAAGCTTTCGCTGAGAGGGTAACGAAGTCATGAATTGATCAATGAAGCCGTTAGTCTCTTTCCAGAGCCAGGCGATTTTCTGTACTTGTGTATATCGATCCCAGGGAATCTGGTCTTTTTTCCGGGGGGTAATTTTACCTTCATCAAACAATTTTTCGTAAGCATACCAATTGCGGGAGTATCCACTAGTAATAAATTGATAGGGATCACGTTTCAGATGGATGAATTTTGCTTTGGGGAAAAGGTCTGCCAGATAAGGGGCAAAAAAGGTAATTCGATTATTTGTTTCTATATATTTTTTTCCAAGTATCCATGTGTCACGAATTATCTCGTACCGACAAGCATCGATAATTTGGCACAATTCATTGAATTTTTCTCCATGGTTCTGATAAGCATACCATGCCGAATGGGTGAGTTCTGGGCTGGGTTGATGGGCGACGATACATTTTGGGTCAAGAGCGATAATGTCCGAGAGGAGTTTTGTGCCGCTTCGACCGGTGGAAAGTACAAAAAGTGGTTCTGCACTTTGATGTACCTGATCATAAAGGGTTTTGACGTTTACATTCAATTTTCTATGTAAATGACTCTGTGCTACTTCATCTCGCCAAAATTTTTTTTGGTGATTTATGTATTTGATTATCAGATCTTTAAGTTTAGCCATTCGCTTAAGGATTGGATCATTGATCCCATGAAGGTAGCTGATGTCCTTCTAGTTTTAAAACAACGAAAATAACTATTAGAAGATTTTATCATATAATTACGGTATTCTTTGTCAATTTTGAGGGCCTAAATTATACAATGGACAGACTTCACTTATCTCAGATTTGTTCAACCAGGATAGGAGTATGGGAGTTGTAAGACGTCAGAGTATCAAGCGAACGACCGTCTCCTATCTGGGGGTTCTAATCGGTACCATCAGTGTGCTCAAGATCTATCCATTAGCATTTGAAATTTATGGGATGTCTCAATTCATAATTTCGTCGGCCACTTTGATTATGCCCTTTGCTTCGATTGGAATCAGCCGGTTGACCGTAAGATACTTCCCTGAATTCAAGAATGAAGAAACAAAAAATCATGGTTTTTTAGGGTTTTTACTAATGTTGTCCTTGCTGTTCTTTTTGATTTTCGGTCTTTTTCTCTTTCTCTTCAAAGATGCTTTTTTTGCATTGTTAGCGGCATTGGATATGAAAAAGGAAGCCTTTTGGGAAAACCGGGGGGTGATCATGGTGGTTAGTCTTGCACTCATTATAAGTTCGATATTGGGTCAATATGCCAGTAATTTTAAGAGGATTGTTGTGCCGGAGATATTCAATAATCTCTTGATCAAGATTGCCCTTCCTATACTGGTTTTACTCTTTTATTTCGGTTATATTGCAGAGAATGAATTTCGCTACTTGTATGCACTTTCATTTTTGCTGGCCATCCTGGGGTTGGCAGGATATCTTATTTACCTCGGTCAGTTTAATGTTCGGTTGGATTTTTCATTCTTAAAAAAACCATTGGTAAAGGAAATGATGGTATACAGCGCATTCAATGCGCTCAGTATCATTGGTTACCTGTTGTCCTTCAGAATTGACAATATCATGATCACTTCCTTTATGGATTATGACAATACCGGACATTATAGTTTTTTTGCCTATATCGTTAATGTCATTGTGATACCCTACATGTCAATGATTGCCATTGCCAGTCCAATCATTTCTCAGGGATTGCGGGATGCTGATTTGGCCTCCATTCAAAAGTTGTATCGACAGTCATCAGAAACACTCTTTATCGTAGGGCTATATATTGTAGGCGGAGTGTGGCTTTGTATGGACCCCTTACTGGAGATCACTGGTAAATCAGATTTATTGAGTCCTCTGAAATATACTTTTCTGATACTGGCGGCAGGTCAGCTATTTAACATAACTACTGGATTGACCGAACCAATTATTGGTTATTCCAAATATTATCGCTTTAACCTTTATACCATGACCGGTCTGGCTTTGATGAATATCATAATGAATTTCTACTTCATTCCAAAATTTGGCATCTTGGGGGCGGCTTTAGCAACTGCTGTATCACTAGTAGTTTACAACTTCATCCAATGCGTATTTATCTATGATAGGTTTGGAATGTTACCAGTTTCGCACACTCATGTAAAGGTTTTATTTTTTGCATCAATGGCCTATTTTGCAGCGAATTTGTTTTATCTAGACGTAAATCCGGTCCTACAGATTTTGATAAGAGGTTCTATTTTTTCACTAATCTTTTTACCTATGATTATTTATTTCAAAGTATCACCAGAAGTGGATAGACTTTGGCGGGATATTAAAACTAGAGTTATGTTGTAATATTATTTTGTTATCAATGTTGTTTACTTAATTTTTCTGTTTAAATAGTCATTTATGTTAAAAATACCAAGTTTATTTTTAAAGTAAGGTATGATCGCATACTTTGGTTTAAATCCTATTTGTCTTAGTACTTCAAATTTTGGTACTTTTTGATTCTTTAATTGGAAATTATTACTATACCTAGATCTTTTGCCGTAATGGATGAGCAGTGTTTGATCTTCAATGTGATAATAAAGCCAACCTTTTTTCCAGGCATTGTATGTAAAAACTGACCCAGCTCCGTTCCAGGGATATCTTTCATCTAGAAGGCCTATTTCATTAACTAATTTTCTTCTGATCATAAAACAACATCCATCAATTGCTCCTAAAGTTGGCCAAACTGGATCAAAATTATATTGTGTCCCGGTAATTCCAACATTTGACCATTTTAACATAGGTTGTTGTAAAGAAGTAATCCAATTATTTTTAAAGACTTCAACATCGGAGTTCAGAAGAAGTAGAAATTCGGAATCTGCCGAAGCATGTTTTAATCCTTGGTTATTTGCAGGACTCCATAATCTATTTTCGTTATTGAGGATGATTTTGATGTTCTCGTTGTTGCCAAGACCCTGCACATAATTTTTTGTTGGGTTCTCAGAAGCATTGTCGACGATGATAATTTCATGTGATTTCGATGTGTGCAATAGTACAGATTCGATACACTTTTTTACATAATCAAGTGTGTTGTATGTGACTATAATTATGGATGTCTTTTTTTCCAAGGTATCTAATGATTTAAACTTATATACATATCCAAATATAGTTCTTTATATTATCTTTGCTTAGTTTGTTATGTATTTATATCAAAAGGATCCCGAGGTAATGAATTTTATCGAATCATAATATTTTGGATCCGAATTTTGAAGAGTGTAGGAATCTTTGAGTGAATTAAACAACTAAAGATTGATCATTTTGTATTCCTGGCAATCAATTAGACTGTTTCTAAAAGCCATCAATTTTTTGTTCAGCGATGTTTAATGTTCTAAAGTTTAATGAAACATGGCTATTTGGAAGAAATTTAAAACTATAGTCAATTACTACCGATTGAATGTTCAGGCCGCTTTACGTAAGAAGAAGTTAGCCAGAAGTATTGTTCAATCAGAGATTAACCACTTGATGACAACCGTGACATTGCCCATTAAATGGTATGGCAGTGGATATGGTGGTTTCTATATCTGTCCCCAATTCCTGACAGAAAAATCAATTGTCTATTCTTTTGGCATTGGCAAAGACATTTCCTTTGATAAAAAATGTATGCAGTACCATAGCTGTGAGGTTTTTGGTTTTGATCCGACACCGGTCGCTGTCCAGTGGGTTAAAGATCAAGATTTGCCGGATAGTTTTCACTTTTATGAGTATGGTTTGTCCAGAGCGTCAGGCTCGATGGAATTCTTTGTACCCCTGGAGAAGATCTCCGGCAGTCTTTTCGAGCACCATGCCTTAGATAAGGTGCGAAAGATCATGGTCGACATGTTGTCCCTCAATGATATCGTCCTTCGATTTAGGCACCAGCACATCGATGTCCTGAAGATGGATATAGAAGGCGCTGAATATGATGTTTTACTCGATGCCGGTCGTTGGAATGTTTCCGTTGATCAATTGTTGGTGGAGTTTCACGACCGGATGTTTCCAGATGGTGTCGATCGCTCAAGGCAAGTCGTGAAGATCCTTCGTGAACTTGGATACCAGATCTTTGCAGCGTCTGAATCTTTTGAGGAGGTTTCCTTTATCCACGAAAGGTTGCTGCACTAGTGCAACATTTCCACAAAAACTAAAACTATTGTCGGCTTCTTTTTTTCCATCTCATCATCATCAAAAGCCATAAGTGACAAAGGCCATACACGGTTTCGCTTTTACTGACGCTGTCGGTCAGCATCAGGAATCGAACTAACAAAAAATAATCCCCAC
>JAGQWV010000373.1 GCA_020437045.1 Saprospiraceae bacterium
TTCCCATACCAGCCCGCACCGATCAGTCCCACCCGGTAATTCTTATCCGGAAAGAGGGCATCCAGTCCGGAAAGGCCCAGCATGGATACGGCCAACGAAGCGGATGAAGTCTTGAGAAAGGCACGACGGTTGATGTAGAATGGAGTCATGATAAAAAGGCTTTTTACCCAAGGTATCACTAAAAATACATTTCAAATGTATAGACAAAACGCCTTATTCCAAGCTCCTGGTACAGATGACTGTAACCTAGCTCGAGTAATCATGCCACCATCATCATCAAATCTGGAAGAATTTCAACATGTATAAGATTAGTGGGCAGCCTTTGTGAAATAGTTAAGGCTTCTCAATCAGGACGTCAAACTTACCATTGGTGATTTCGATAACATCATTTGAAGTATCATTTATGAGCCTTAAACTAAATGTTCCTTTTGCTCTTCCTCCGATTCGATAATCTATCGATTCAAGAGTTACCTTACTTTGGACATTGTTATCATCCAGTTTATAAAAGGACCGAAGCATATCAGCGGTATACTCTATATCTAATTCCTTAAAATCATTTAAATAAGAACCCTCATAAAAGTATTCTCCTGGCTTACATTCTTTATCGGAATGCAATAATATTTGAATGTATTTCACCGACCCAAAATCAGCTTGAATTTGTAGTGAGTAAATATCTCCTATATTGGTAAAAACATTTGGTGATGTACCAATTGCGGCTTTCACATAGGTAGAATGCTCCTTCTTGCCATCTTCTTCTAGTGAAACACTATAAGCGGAAAACACGGACTTCCCACAGGATTCTACAAGCACTAAAGGCAAAACGAGTAGCAACATCTGCAAAATCTTCATAATTCCATTTTTTGAAAAATTAAATAAATGATGGAATAAAGAAATCACCTAACTACAATTATTGGTTTTCATTCAAAAGAGATTAAAAAGCAGCTACTTCATATGAAATAACTACGGTTTTTCGATCAGTACATCAAATTTTCCATTGGTGATTTCGATAACATCATTGGTGTCCTCGTTAACCATCCTGACACTGAAAGTACCTTTTGCTCTTCCTCCTATGCGGTAATCGATAGATTCGAGAGTGACTCTACTTTGAAGATAGGTTTCATCCAGATCGTAAAACGAATGGCTCATATCAGAAGAATAGGTAACTCCCATTTCCTTAAAACTATTTAGATAAGAATCTGCATAGATGTACTCTCCCGGCTCACATGCTTTGTCGGAAAATAAAATTATTTCGATGAATTTTGGCGCACCAATAAAAGCAGCTATATGAAATGAATACAAATCCCCGATACCGGTAAAAACATTTTCAGAATTTCCAATGCCAGCAGTCACGAATGTAGACCGCTGCGATTTTCCATCCACATCAAAGGAAACAGTGGACGTAGAAAAAACCGGCTTACCACAGGACAACCCAAATAATTGACTCAACAGTAAGCATAGTACAATGGTTTTAAATCTTGATTTCATAGTTATTATTATGTTAATAGCAAATAATTTAAATAAAGCAAATTCATATTTTTCCTTGTCATATTTTCTCAGAAAATCCATCTTCATCCTCGACTAATCTTCCCTGTCCATTTTCAATGTATTTGTCATTCGGGTCTCCATTATCATCCACCATAAAGATTGACAATTGAAGATTATTAATACCATCCTTAATTATGGTTCCTGAAAAGACATGGGTTGTTTTTACGGTATGATTGTCGTTGTCTTTTAGGTCAATCAGAACATAAACTGTAAAGTCGTTTCCTGAACCGGAAATATAACTACCCATAGCTGTACCAATGAGGTGATCAACCTCTTCTACCTGGATGGTAATATCACTACTTCCTTTTTTCCAACCAGAGAAAGTAATAATGTTGTCAACAAAAGTATAACCGACAAATAGGTCGTCATCAAAATTGCTTCTCACCAGAACAGCTGGTGACAACAGATACTTCCCATTGATATTCGGAGGATTCGTCCCCTGGTGTAATACTTGTCCATTTGCTTCAATCTGCTTGAGTACCTCAGGGGGTATTGGATTAACAGGTGGTGTCATCTCCTCTTTACAACAAGAGGCTATTGACAAGAGAATTATCATTCCCATCAGGGTACTAATGCTGTATTTGATCATGTTTCGGTTCTGTTTTGATTGTTACTAATCGGGTTAGTTCAATTTCAGTATTTGTGCATTAGTACCTATGAAATAGGATAGGTACCCAACGGAATGGTGATTAAATTGACATTAATTTACTTTTAATGTGTATTGAATTAGGTATCTGATCAATAGCTATTCCTCCTTCTTTGTGACATTGGTAGATTCCTTGAAGGAAGTTGGCCTAATCACCTCATAATTTTCATAACCTTGGCGAACGGCTTTTACCTCCCAATCAAATGAATAATTTCCAGTGCCACCCAATAATTCTTTAACACTAAATGACGTATTGGATTTTACAATCACTGCTATGCCTTTTGAATCAGCGGATAGAGGTGTGATTTGTACCGTGATCCGTTGATTCGATGCTACGTAGTGAAAATGTTCCGGTAAGTGAATGGTTGCTTCCCCGTTTACCAGATCCGATGTTCCCCTTACATAAGCTCCTGCCTCAGGCCCCTCCATAGATGCATATACTATTTCGGTATTGTGTAAAGCAGGATGCTGCATCACAAAATTCTTAACATCAGCATAAACGACTCCCTGTCCGGCAGCATTAACGTAAATTCCTGCTTTATTATCGCCATTCTTGTCGTAAACCCCTACGTACCCGTTATTAGGATAATTAACTAACGTGGTTAATCTTACATTATCTTTTCCATTTGGCCCAATGGTTTTCACAAATCCTGTCTCCGAATCCAGTGATGTCATGTATACCGAATTAATTCCGGAAGCATTATTCAGAAATAATGAACCTTTTTTATCTTGGTTGACATAAATTTGGGCTTTCTTGTCACCTTTATCATCGTGCAGGGTCAACGCGCCCAGGTTATTATTATCGGATAATCGAGTCAGCGAAATATTTTCCTTTCCATTGGGACCAATTGTGTTTACAATACCTTTGACGCTTAGTTTTTCATTTGGATTTGATACTCCGATACCCACATTGCCCTTCTCATAATAAATATTACTTCCACTAGAGCTCCATAAGCTTTCTGAGGATCCTGAGGATTCAGCATTACCGGCCTCCAATGCATAAAAGGCATAAGGCACTGCCAATAATTGGGAATTACCAATAGCTTGAAAGCTCGAACCATCGACCGACATTTCGATTTGTGCGAAATGCTGATGTTCTCCCCATTTGATATCGTCCATACTTCCTTTCATAGGACTTCCTTCGCCTATCTTTAGATCAAACATACCTAGCGCATTCGTAGAGACATCGTGCCTTTCCTGGAAGACAAGGGTCGGCTCCTCAGTTACAATTGACATAATAATAGATACCGTCGTGTTACCGAGTGGATTCCCTTGTCCATCTCGGGCTATAGCCTGATAATTAATTGCTTTAGGAAAAGTTTGTCCATAAAGAGCTGATCCAACCATCAAAGAAAAAACAAAATAAATCAGGTTCCTTCTTAAGGATAATTCTGGATTCATAGTGATCTAATTTATTTTAAAAAATTAATATTTTGATTCCTTGAACTAAATGATCTTTTAGCATACATTCCACCAAATAAATACCAGGATGCCAATCAGTTGTTGATATCGTCTCATCAAAATTAGAAGTGGTTAATTTCTTAGTATATACGCTCCTACCATGCATATCATAAATAGTAATCTGATTAAATTCTACTGTTGAAGTTAGATGTAAAAAGTCACTACTCGGATTTGGGTATACCTGAATAACGATGCGATTTAGTTCACTTCCAACAGACGATGTCCTTATGTTCGGGCCTGGTTGTTGAAATCCTTCTGTTAACCTAATTCCATCGCCGATTAAATTGGAAATAAAAACTTCACCAATGGTATAATTAATCCAATCACCTCGATAAGTAACAGCCATCCCGGCATTGGCAAATACTTCGGGCATTACGACGATCTCCTGCTCTGTTATGGCAGGAGCCCGTTGAATGACACGCAATGTATAATTACCCTCATCGGTCATAAATGTGATCAGCCCTTCCCTTTGTGATGACCCATTACCTTGGTAACTGAATGTGATTTGATGATCATCATTTCCGGCGGAGGGATTGACCAACGTTACCCACGACGGTTTATTGATTACCTTCCAATTCACGTTTGCATACACATTAAAAAATCCAAACCCAGCATTTGCCGACAATGTCAGGATTTGGGGATCAATACGAAACCCTCCACAACCGGTGGTGATAAACTTTAGAGACGCAGAATAACCACTTTCACTTCCATCACACTTCGAAAGAATTTGATATTCGTATTCCTGGCAAGGAATTAAATCCCCTAGATCGATTCCTGTCGTATCCAAAGGAAAGGTATACCATGATGAGGTACCAGTTTCTCTAAAGCGAAAGAGATAGGAGGTATGACTGGACGATGCAGACCAGCGGATTTTTGCACTAAAGCTGGTGATATCCGTTGCCTCCACGGAACTAATATTCGGACAAGGTAGTGCTTCGGCTTTAAATCCTGCATTGGTAAACAAACCTCTACCATGGGTCGCTGCCAGAATTTGGCCATCCGATGCACGCATTTGCAACATCTCTACCCGGGTATTGGCCAGTCCATTGTTGCTGGTTATCCAGGAAGGATTGCTGGCATCAATATCCGCGCAATACCATACGCCCACTTCAGTGGCGATGATGACTTCCTGGTAATTATAGGGATTGAATAAGGCCCAATACACTGGCATATCGGGCAGATCACCCTCTACCGATCTCCAGTTTTTGCCGCCATCATGGGATAACCACAGCGACCTGACTCCATAATTAGAAATTGTGGCTAATAAATCCTGATCCGTAAGACCAAATGCAATACTTGAAATAGTGCCGCCTGCAAGTAATTCTGGTATAGCAATATTAACAACATAATAGTTGTCTGTATCCGCTCTATCAATACGAAATACCTGACCCAGGTAGGATCCTACGTACAAAACCGTATTCTCACCTTGAGTAGGGTATACACCTAAATATGTAATTTTATCTCCAAAATTATATACCACTGAATCCTTAGCTATTGGGCCCAGTCCAATATTTGAAAAACGATATATCGATCCAGGTGTCCGGTAAGTAAATAATATATTATTCTTGCTGTCGTAAGCAGAAGGATTGATAAAACTTCCCGATTCTCTGTCATTGATTATTGTTCCTTTCGACCTCCAGTTATCCGTACTTAAATTGTAAACATTGTAAGGGGCGGACGAAATTTGGATATTTGGTTGATCCACATCAATAAAACAAAATCCGCCATCTCCACTTGACACTTCGCTCCCTGACATATTATTTTTGTACTGAATTCTAATTGTTCTATTATCTTGAGTTCCGCCCAGATAATAGTCTAATCCCGCCTCCGGATGGATCGCACACGAATAATATTGTGTAACATTATACCCTTTGTTTTTTGATTGAAAAGTTGGTCGATATGCATCTAAATTTTTTGAGAAAAAGAGCCCCCCATCCGTGCCCCACACAGCCTGAGTTGAATTACCCGGTAAGAATTCGATAACATGATGATCAGCATGAATGTATTGCAAATCGGTTAGGCCATATTGCTTCTCACTCGAACCAAGAGACCATGCAGAAATTTGAGTCCATTCATACCCTCCATCGAAACTTCTTAGTGCATCGATTCCGCCGATGTAGATTTCATCCGGATTTTCAGGATGTACTTTTGCTATTAAATCGTAATGGGCCTGGTGTCTGGTAAATACCGGATAACGAGCATGGTCGATAATAGTCGGGACAATTCTGGATTCCCAAGTACCGCCATGGTTATCCGAACTGAAAATATACTCGACATCATTATTCTCCCCTTCGCATAACAAATAGATCCGTTGAGGCCTGGAAGGCGAAACTGCTATCTCGATGCGACCAAAAACTTTGGGCTCAGGAGTGATCTCTTGCACCGAATTAAAGTCATTTATTTTAAACCGGTAAACATCACCAAAATAATAATTAGGAAAGGACATTCCATTACTCACATATACATAACCATCCGAAGCGATTTCAATATCTGTAATACGTTTGTCAAAATAACCATCAGCTCCCAGTCCCAATTGCTGCCAGGTCCTTCCTCCATTACTGGAATATTGCAAACCTCCCTCTTTGGTAGCGGCCCAGACCCTACTATTGGGATCGACGACTATTTCCTGTATATGTGCAAATTGATCATTTTCAGTTGACACAAGTTGACTCCACGATAATCCTCCATTTTCAGTTTTCCAAATTCCTAATCCCCGGATTGCATCTGAGTTAAAAAATCCCTCGCCCGTTGAGAAATAAATAATCTTTAAATTATTAGGATCCTGAGCAATGCTGGTAATAGCAATGTTTTTAAAAAAATCATTGATGGGCAGCCAGTCCGGCTGATCACTCAGGAAATTGGTCGTTTTCCAGAGACCACCACCAACCCCTCCGGCCCA
>JAGQWV010000374.1 GCA_020437045.1 Saprospiraceae bacterium
TGTAAGCGGTCGCAAAGATATAAATTCCTGGCAAATTCAAAATGTTCTTTTACGGTGTTTTCATTTTTCACCATCTGGATCCGCTTCTCCTCGCTAAGAGGAGCCTGGTCCGATTCTGCTACTTATCTCAGAAACTATAGGACAAGCCCAGTACCCAGAAGTTTTGTACTTCCGGATCTTCCACCTCTGCTTTACGAAAGGCAAATTCAAAACCGATGCCAACCCCTTTCCAAATATTGAGCGACAAACTATTGGTCCACGTCCATTCACTGAGGCTGGGATCTGTCTTTTTGTATGACAAAAAGGTGTTGATGTTAGACTTCCATCGCAGACCTCCTATTAATTTTCGTGAATAATCCGCACCAATTTTGGCACCCAAAGCATTGGTGAATTCCGGGTCGTCACCAAATACCCAGTGATAATTCAGAGGATGAATCACGACCACCATATTTTTTACCGGTTTCCAGGTAGATCCGATTCCAAAGTCGAGGATGCCTGGATTGTTAAAATCACTGAGTACAGAGGTATTGAACTCCAACAGAGTGGAGATAGCCAGATCATCTACTACCGTATATCCAAATAAGGAGGACAATCGCAGTACATCTGCAACCTGCTCAAATTCACCGGTTTGATCATCATGTTTGTCGGTATCCAGCTTTTGCCAGGCCAGGTTGGTGTTCATATTGGTGCGCCAGAATAACTTTTTTCGGTCGTAATTCGCAAAGGCATTTACCGAAGTTCGTATAGCTGAAGAAAAAGCATATGGGTTAGCTCCTTTTCGCCAGTTGTTGAAACTGGAGAGGTTAAAGCCCAGCGTACCATACGTGCCAAATTTCCAACCCGGAAAAGATTCGATCCTGATTTTTAAAAGATCGATGGAATCTTTGATCACCTTGAGCTCGGATTCCTTTTGTTTCTTAAGCGCGCGATATTCTTCAATGGTCTGGTTATGAGCCAGTGTGCTAATAATTAATACAAAAAATAGTGAGAAAAAATATTTCATTTTCCGGTATCAAAGTTTGCGTGTAAAATGTACTGTCTTACTAATGACATGTTTGGGGAATTATTGTTTAATAAATGGGCGGATTAACGAATTGTTTTTTTGCAATGTGTCACTGAGCACTTTGAAGAATATGCTATTTATCTATCTTTAGCATTTGACAAGATTTGTGCAATCAAACAACCTTGAAATTATAGAGCATGGAAAAGAAGAAAGTTAATCACCCCCAGCGTCAACCCGGATTTGTAACCGGTGCATACTCGGATGGGGTAATCTCTGGTGATTTATTGTTTGTCAGTGGGCAGGCATCTGTTGATTTTAATACATCAGAGTTTGTATTGGGCACCATAGAAGAAGAAACACACCGGACATTACAAAATGTCAGGCAAATTATTGAAGCGGCAGGGGCTTCTCTGGACGATGTATTAAAAACGACGGTACATCTGGCCGACATCAATGATTTTCCCGCATACAATGAAGTTTACGACAGCTATTTCACTGGAGTTAAACCAGCAAGAACAACCGTACAGTCGGTTCTCGCCAAGGGTATTAAGGTGGAGATAGATGCCATTGTCAGATTATCTAAATAGTAGTAAGGTGCTCGGAAGCGAATATATAATTGAAAACCTGGACCAGATTGATTCACCCGCCTTGGTGGTGTATCCTGAATTGATCCGTTACAATGTAAAGTTGGCTCTAAGTATGCTGAATTCGGAGGGTGGAACGGTACTTAGACCGCATATCAAGACCGTGAAAACACCACAGGTCGCCACGATCCTTCTTCGGCATGGTATCGATCGCTTTAAGTGTAGCACGATTGCCGAAGGTGAAATGCTGGCCATGGTCGAAGCTCCCGATGTCTTATTAGCCTATCAACCAACCGAATTAAAAATCGAGCGCCTGGGTTTGCTGATTGGCAAATATCCGGGCACTCATTTTTCCTGCCTGGTCGATAATGTTCGGACCGCGGAGTGGCTTTCCCAAAAGTTTATTAACAAACCCCTGGACGTATTTATTGATCTGAATGTAGGCATGAACAGAACCGGGGTGACGCCTGCTAATGCAGAGCATCTTGTCACTAAAATAAAGGATCTGAAGGGAATCCGGATCAAAGGCTTACATGCTTACGATGGACATATTCGCGCAATGGACACAGTACAGCGCCAAAAGGAAACAGACGACAGTTATCTCCAGGCTTCGCAGCTTCGAGATTCTCTGAAAGCCAAATATGGTTTGGATCTTGATCTCGTGATTGGTGGAACTCCCAGCTTTCCCATGCATAGCGAAAGAGCCGGAGTGCAATGCAGCCCGGGCACCTTTGTGTTTTGGGATGCCGGGTATGGAAATTCCTTTACGGATATGAAATTTAAATGGGCAGCGATTTTAATAACCCGGATCATATCGATTATCGATGAGCATACCATTTGTTTGGATTTAGGAAGCAAGGCAGTGGCCCCCGATCCCGCGTTACCCAGGGTGGTATTTCCCGAACATCCGGAAGGGGAAGTAGTATCACAATCTGAAGAGCATCTGGTGGTTAAGGTGCCGGATTCGGATGTTTATAAGGTAGGTGATGTCTGGATGGGAGTGCCGATACATGTGTGTCCAACGGTCAATTTATATGAACAAATACATGTTGTGGAACGCCAGCGTTGGATGGATAACTGGACGGTCTTAGCCAGAAAGAGAATGATTAGCATTTAAATGCCTGACTTGTAGAATTTTAAGGTAATACTTTGCATATCATTTTGTTCCGGACTATTTTTTCGGTACTTATCTGATTATCATTTGTTGGATTTTGATAGACACTCTCCGGAAAGGCTGATTGGATTTAATTAATTTCTGTTTTCAATTCCTATTTTAGGTCCTAATTTTTAATCGTAAATCTTACAATCAAGAAAATAAATGTTGGATTCAAAAAATATGACAGTTGGTATTGTCGGGCTGGGACTTATGGGCGCCAGTGTCGCTGCTGCCATGTCTTTGTTCGGATACCGGGTGGTGGGAATTTCACCGGTAGAATCGGAGGTGGACCGCACGGCCAAAAGGAGGATGCGCAAACAGATCGAAGATGTTGTCGGTAGAAAATTAGTACCTGGTACCGTTGAGCACTATTTAGACCAGATACGGATTTCTAATGATTTTCAGGATTTGTCTGCCTGCGATATGGTGATTGAAAATGTCCTTGAAAATCTGGAGGTAAAGAAAGACATATTGGAAAAAATTGAAGCAGTAGTGAAAGATGATACCATCATCGGCACTAATACGTCTGCTATTCCGATAAATACGTTGCAAAAATTCCTCAAAAAACGAGATCGCTTTCTTGGACTGCATTGGTCTGATCCTGCTTTTACTTCCCAATTTTTGGAAATTATTTGTGGTGATGAGAGCGATCAAAAACTGGCAGAAAAAATTAAGGATATTTCCACCGCCTGGAATAAAGAAGCTACCCTGCTGCGCAAAGACATTCGTGGTTTTGTCACCAATCGGCTCAACTACGCTATGTATCGGGAAGCCTTCTATTTGGTGGAAAATGGATATGCCAGTATGGAGGATGTGGATCGTGCCTGCCGAACTGTGGGGGGAGTATGGATGGCTTTTTGTGGTCCGTTTCGCTTTATGGATTTAACGGGGGTGCAGGCTTATTATCGCGTCATGAAAGATCTTTTTCCAACCCTCAGTGACTATAAGGACGTACCGGAATTTGTAGAAAAAATTGCCCAAGAAGGGGGGAACGGTATTTCCAATGGTCGCGGATTTTACCAGTATTCCGAAGAGGAAGCGAAGGCATGGGAAGAGGCATTTGCGAATTTCTATTATGACATCTATGCCCTGAAAGAAAAGCATCCTCCGGAATCCCTGAAAAAGCTGACTTAAATTGCCAATTTAGTGATGTACCTGATATTTTTTGTCGTAAATATTTGATTACATTCAGCTCCTTAATTTTCAACCAATCTGAATTATAAAATATGTTTGCAATTGATGCCCATCTGGATTTGGCTACCAACGCTATAAGCCTCAACCGGGATCTGACCCGCACATCATCTGAAGTTCGCCTGTTAGAAAAAGAATTGAATCTGACGGATTGGCCGGACCGGGGATTGGGTACAGTGACCCTTCCTGACTTAAGGGCAGGCTCTATCGGATTAGTCATTGCGACGATAATTTCGCGGGTAGCCGTCAGAGGTAACCCGGTGAGTATGCGTAGTCTGATCGGATGGTGGTCACCGGCGCAGGCATATGCCTTTGGTCAAAGTCAATTGTCTTGGTACCGGGTGATGGAAGAGCAGGGAGAGATGGTACAGATAAATTCCGCTTCGGCCCTGGAAAAGCATCTGGCGTTATGGAATGACAGCAGCATACCGAATGATAAAAAACCCATAGGGTATATTCTTAGCCTTGAAGGTGCTGATTCCGTGATCAATATGGATTATCTGCACCGCTATTATGAAGATGGTCTAAGAGCTATCGGACCGGCACATTATGGCCCGGGAAGATATGCTCCTGGAACGCGATCCGATCAAAGTGGTTTGACCGAGGCGGGAAAAACATTGCTGAAAGAAATGGATGCGCTCCAGATGATTCTGGATTTGACGCACCTGACCGATGCTGGATTCTTCGAGGCAATTGATATTTACCAGGGCCCCGTGATTGCCAGTCATCAAAATTGTCGTGCCATTATCCCCGGGGAACGGCAGTTTTCTGATGAACAAATCCAGGAGATTATCAACCGCGATGGAGTACTTGGTGGCGCATTAGACGTGTGGATGTTGTATCCGGATTATCAATATGGACAGGATCCTAATGAACTCGGCGTGAAAATGGAAGCTCTGGTTCCTCATTTCGATCATATATGTCAGATGGCCGGGAATAGCCGGCATATTGCTTTTGGTACGGACCTGGATGGATTATTTGGTAGGGAGCAATCACCGGCCGATCTGAATACCATTGCCGATATTCAACAATTTAAAGAACTTTTGTCCGCTCGTGGTTATACCCAGGAAGATCTGGAAAATATTTTTCATAATAATTGGCTACGGGTATTTCGCAAGGTGCTGAAATAAATTATGCGGATGGTCCATGCAGAATTACAATGCTTTTAATTGAGAAATGTGGCGTGTAGCTCGATTAAATTGGTGTTGTACTAAATAAACATTGGTGGTGTGGATGAGTGTGTCATTTATTTTTTATTCTGGTCCAACCTGATCGCCTCCATGATCTGATCTACTTTTATATTTTTAGCGATAATGATTCGCTCTTTATTAAGGATATAAATTTCCGGAGTGATATCCACATAATAGGTTGCATAAATGGCTTGGTTGGTGGGATCAAAGACCGATGTAAAAGGGACTTTATTTTTTATAAGGTAATTTTTCCATTCTTCATCCTGGGTTTCGATGGCAATAGAATAAACATCGAATAAATGTTCTTTTTGCTGGTTGTATAGTGATACAAGTTTGGGTGTCTCTACCATACAATGTTCACAAGTAGGATTAAACATGTAGACGACAATATAATCGGAGGTTAGATCATAGATGGATTTAATATTTCCATCCGGATCTTTTGCCGAAACATTAGGGCCTTTTTGACCAATAAGACTATTTGACATTTCTTTGGCTCGCAGCTGAAGAGAATAGACAGAGGCAGAATCCGACCAGAACGCCCGGTCGTAGGTAAAATAGTTTTGTACCATATGGACAAATATCGCCTCTGAATCCATCAGATTGGTCTTTGTCGGTTCATATTTTAAGGCAATCCAATTGGCGATATATTTATAGAACAGGGGATAATCAAACGTTTTATTTAACAAATAATCGGCAGAGGCGATGATGGAGTCTGGTTTATGTGTCGTCAGCTGCCCAAAATAATTGTTGAGTTTATTGTCGATTACGGATGTGTACAGTAACCGGGTATCCGAAAAGTCAACGGAATCCCAATATTCCCGGCGATATACGATCACTTGTTCCTCATCCGGCAATTCATCGCGAAACTTGGGATTTTGTCCGGCTTTTTTAAATTTTGTAAAAAAAAGATCTGGATGCTCCCGGAAAATTTTCTCCAGAAAGGTGTCTCGGGCATCCACTTCTATTTGTAGTTTTTTCAACGCATCCTGATATTCCGCACTATTTTTAAGCCCAGCCTTTATGATATCATTAAGGGGCTTTACTTTGGCTTCATAATTCAGGTCATATATGCGCGATTCCAGAAATAATTGATTTTCTTTTGATCCCTCAATTTGGGTGTTAACTAGATTCTCTGGTAGGTTGGTTCGGATGGAAAATTCCTGATCTGCACCAAGAATAAACTGGACAAACTCCTTGTCTGAGTGCACGGCGTAATATACGCCTTGAGGATATCCTTCCTTATTTTCAAACCGGGCTACATTATTTATAATGGTCGATGAATCCATCCGAACATTCTGATTGCCGACCACACATACCAGATAGAGCGGTCCTGACTGGATGTTGCCAAATTGAAAGCTGAAATTGGCAGGACCGCCTAAAACCGATTGTTGATTTTGTGGCGCCATCACTGCTTTCCCGGAGCCAGTCATCGCGCCAGACGGGGAAGCTTCCGGCGGCTGGTTACTGCTATTAGTTTCTGTCGAATTTGTGCAGGCATTTATGAGAAGAATGCAGGCAGCAACATATTTCCACATTTTTTATCGAATTTGAGCACAAATTTAAAATTTACATTTAATTACTTTTTGTTGCCAGGAGACTTCTTCCTGGTAAAATGCTGGTATTTATAAGCGGGTTTACTTTATGGCAAAATAGAAGAGGAGGTAGGTTAACGAAAGTATTCACCGATTGGCATTTGAGTTTAGTGTTAGTTTAATATGAATATATACACCATTCAAGGATGCTTTTAGCTTGATCTAGCTTGCAAATAATGTTTACCTCCGTTATTATCGCATAAGAACCTCGAGAGTGTTTACTCGAAAGTATTTGATAGTGTGGGTATATTTCAGTCCAGGCATTAAACGGTTGTCCAATAAACAAACCATTACTAGATTTAACCGACGAGTCGAAAATTCGTTGAAGTTTGAAAATAGAATAGTTGCGAGCTACAAGATTTACGAAGACCGATCCAAATTGATGTTTTTTTCGGATCAATTGATTCTCATTAAGCTGCAATTCTTGATCGTAGACTGTTACTCTGTTAATTGACGGAATTCCATCGATATTTTTTTCAATGGAACCTTGATGAGATTCCACTTGGTCCAATTGCTTTTTATTGACATCTTGTGAGATTATATTAAGATTATAGTCAATTAGTGCTTTTTCTCCTGGTGAAACTTCTTTTTCAATCAAAGTCTGATACAGCTTTTTGGATTCAGAAATGAAACCTTCTGTAGCCAATAAATTTGCAAGGATAATTTTTTCTTCTACATTTTTCTTGTTACCATTTTCTTCAAGCATTTCTATTGAGTTAGATAATCCTTTGATCTTGTACTGCACAAATGTATTATACATTCTGATGGCGGCATTTTGCGAGTAACTCGAAGGAGCGATTCGCCCAAATTCCTTGTTAGCTTCGATAAGCAATTCTTCCGGTGAGAAGTCCATCATGTCTCTTATGATAGGTATTTCGGGTTTTATCAGAAGAGGATATTTCAAATCTGTATCCGATAATACGAAATAATTCCCGAGATAGGCCATGGCTAAATTGATTGAAAGCGCTTCGAAAGTCAAACTAGACTTAATCCATCGATAGAGCCCAATGGCCTCACTGTATAAGCCTAGTGCGAGGGCATAATTGGCAGTTTGATAGATATCAACCAGATCTTGCGCAAGATTGCAGGATTCGTGAGCTATCTTCTTTCTTTCCTCCAAATCAGGATATGAATGAGACGCTTCGGGTTTCAGAAGATAGTCTTGGTAAATTAGGTCTAACAAAGTGTCTACAACTGATACAACTTTATATCCGGCCTGTTCTGCTATAAAAGCACCAAATACATCTGCCTCCACTTCATCTTTCTGCTGTGCTGTATACACAATTTGGGAATTAAGGAAGCCTTCGGCAAAACCCCTTGTCCCCTCACTGTGCTTGCGATAGAAATGAGCGAGTTCATGTGCGATCAGGAAACTTGTGGCAGACCGGCTCTGGGCACCCAATGAACCACAAATTGCAAGAGCCTGTCTATCTATCCAAATCGTATTTTCCAAGGGACTATAACTGGCCACCCGGTTGCGAACACCGAGCACTTTTAATTTCGGCCAAATTCTATCTTCGTAACCAATAAAGGCAATTAGTTCCTTATAGATTTCCTGAATGTCCGAATCAGTCAAAGCATTGTTAGAGATCTGTGCCTGACCTGAAATGGAAAAGGCTCCACAAAGCACTGAAAACGTGAGGAATAGGACTTTTAATGCATCCTGAAGACAAAATCCTTTAGTCATTTTTGTTTTTGATTTATGTCTTTCTATGATAACCTTTCTCCTTTCGTTATCATAGGTAAGCAAAAATATTTATTTACAAGATTAAATCGGCGTTATGACTGAAACTTTATAAATCTCTATTTTAGCAAGATCTTTACCAATATCGACCGGATGGATCAGAATGAACTATTGGATCTCTTACGTAAGGGAGATAAGACTGCCTTTAAGCAGCTGTACATCAATTTAGGTGAGACTACTCGGGGCTTTATTTCCAAACGAGGAGGGGACCATGAGATGGTACGAGATGTCTTACAAGAAGGTCTTTACCGACTCCTGATGTATTTGAAGAAACATTCCGATCTTGAACTAAAATCAAGCATAGAAGCACTGGCATTTGGATTCATCAAGAATGTTTGGCTTGAAAAAATAAGGAGCAGTGATCGACATAAAATTGTTGAACTTGGAGAAAGTCCTGATCAACAAGAGATAATGGATGAAGGAATTCTTTTCGGAGAAGGAGAGAATGATCGCGAATTAAAAGTAATAGGAAGTTTGCTTGATCAATTGGGTGAGAATTGCAAAGTGGTACTGATTGAGTTTTATGTACATAGACTTAAATTGAAGGAAATTGCAAATAAATTAAGTTTAAGTGAAAGCTATATAAAGCTGAAAAGGTTTAGATGTCTCAATGAATTGAAGGAGAAGTATCAAGCAATCGCTTCCTAAATAGTAGCAAAATGGAAAATGAAAAAGAAATTGAAAAGATTGACGCCTATTTGCTAGGTCTGCTTTCGGAAGAAGAGCACCTGCTGTTTGAAGATCAAATGGATAAGGATCCCGATCTACGTAATGCGGTTGATCTCCAGTCCAAGATTATTAGTGCTATGAAACAATATGAAGAAAGGAGGAATTTCTTTAATATACTTGACGAAATTGAAACAGAGACAGTCACAACGCCAATAGATCAGGAAAGCTCAATGTCTGGCCCCGGCACTGTGAGGTCGCTAAATGTGCAAAAATGGATTGGTTTAGCGGCAGGATTAGCTGTTTTAATTATTTCCATCATGTTTATCATACCAAAATCTGAAGAGCATCAGTTGGCGAGTAAGTATTTTTCGCCATCCGCGGATCTATTAACTCCCCAACTTGCTTCTTTTGGAGCAGTTGAAGGATTGCCAGATTCGGCCTTAAATCTGCTGAGAGAAGCTATGGTAGCCTTTGGTCAAGGTGAAATGAACCGGGCAAGAGTGGATTTGGAAAACTTTCGGAATACTGCAAATCAGAATGAGTATATCGATTATTTGGTCCAGTTTTATCTAGGGCAAATTTATTTGCAGAATGGGGAATATTCGGATGCTTACGAGACTTTGATAGCACTCTATAAAATTCCGGATCTTCCTATTCATTCGGAAGTAACCTGGTATCTGGGACTATCCGCTTTTGGATTGGAAAAAAGCAACGAAGCCAGTGAAATCTTGCGTGCCTTAAGAGATAACCCTGAATATGCAAAAAGGGTAAACGAAATTCTCAGAGAAACAAGATGAAATTCAACCGTATATACGTACTCGTAAATTTGATCCCTCTTGTTTATCATAATATCTGTATCAGTCAGAATCAGCAACACTTGGGAGACTCAAGTAACGTTTTAAATATCATTTCTGACCGATTTGAATATGGTAATTTCTGTGAAGTTATTGATCTGTCCAACAAATTATTATTGGGTAATTTAAGTTCTGACCAACAGATTGATTTACTATTTTATAAAGCAAGAGCTTTATCCAATCTTGAGGAAATTGACAGTTTGGGCGCCTTAATTAAGCAATTGGAAAAATACGGAAAACAATTTACGAAATTAGATAAGGCAAATTACCAATTTATTTTGGCAAGGCAGGCTTCTTTGCAGAACTTGCCGAATGCAATTTCTAAATTTGATGAATGTGCCAGGAGTTTTAATGCGTTTGAGAACCCTTACGAACGTCGGAAGGTGCTTCTTTTTCAAGCAATCGATCATTTTCAAAACAATCGTTCGAAAGAAGCAAGGAACATCATTCAAGAAATCTTTTCAAACCCATCTCAGCCTGATGTTTATTTCTATCAGGCGATGAGACTTTCTGCCTTTATGTATTTCGAAAATTCGGATTTTTCAAAGAGTCGGAGCGAGTTTGAGACCGCTATAGAATGGTTTAGAGATCAAAAGCTTGGCGAGCATCCCTTTTATGTATTGACACTGGTTGAATATGCATCGACTTTATTAAGCTTAAATGAACTGGAAAAAGGAGAAGAATTATTGTTGGAAGCAGAACCGATCAATAAAAGGTGTGAAGTGCCTACGACAACTGCCTCTATTTTGTGGGCAAAGGCTGCACTGCAGAATAAAATAGGTGATTTCGATGCAGCTATTAAGTATTTTGCCGAAGCTACTAAAATTTATAAGAAATTAGGTAAAAAGGAGGCAGTACAAACTATGTTCTTAACCGGTCAAGCTCATTTCGAAAATTTCGAAGATTCTTTGGCTTTAGCCTTTTATAATCAGGCTCTTTCTTACTTGGAAATTTTTTCATTCTATCAACAGGAGCCGATATATTTAAAAATTTTAGCCGGAAAGGCTGAGACTCTAAGATACCTGAACCAGATCTGGGATGCCGATTCACTTTATCGATACACGATCAAAAGCATGGAAGAGTATGAAATGAGAGACCAGTCTTATTCCACTGTATTAAATAATTATGCTTTATTTCTGGAAGAATTGGAAGATTATTCCCAAGCAGTGGAAATTTATCATAAAGCTGAAATGATCGATAATTTATTAATTGAGGGAGATCATCCGGATAAAACGACAACTATATATAATATTGCCAGATGTTATTCTGAATTTGGCCAGAAAGATAGTGCGGTTAATTACTATAGAAAAGCAAATGATAGTCAATTAACCTTACTTAAGAATTTTTATAATTCGTTTGATGAAGAAACAAGTCTCTCTTATCGATGGAGCCCTTCTGGAAATTTTGATGTTTTTTTCGACTACGCCTGTTCTTTAAAAGATAGTGTTCTTAATAATGAAATTGAGAATCTCAATTTGGCTACAAAAGGACTTGTGCTGGATTATTTTAGTCACCATATTGCGACCAAAGATGATAGTTTGAGTGAACAATGGAGAAATAAGAGCGAAGCGATAAATGCATTTTTTCTAGAGAATCAATCCTCAAGTACCAGTAAAACTTACCTTGATTCGCTAGTGGCTGAGAAGACGCGGACAGAACGTCAATTAATGCGTGAGGTTGACCTTAGGGAGAAGGATTTAGCTGAGCCAACGGTGGGCAATATTGTGGAACAGTTGAACCAAGGTGAGATCTTTATTGACTTTTTCAATTACCACCGGGTCGATGATATAACGGATAGGGATTCTATTTTTTATTACGGAATGATCATTGATCCCAATTGGAGTAATCCGATGCTTGTTTATTTAGGTGAAGAAAAGGAATTCGAAGATCTTCTATTTAGTAGTAGACACTATACCTTGGCGGTCGATGTAAATTATGAGCTATATCGAAGGATTTGGTTGCCTTTGGAGAAATGGATCGAGGGGGCACATACTATCCATTTATCGCCGGATGGGATATTCAATAACATTTCTTTTGCTGGCTTGGCTACTGACGAAGAAGGTCATACCTATTTGATTGACAAATATCAATTAAAAATATATGCTACGGGCAGGGATTTTCTTAATAAAAAGCCGGAGCAACAGAAAATATCGAAACCCTTATTGGTAGGTGATCCGGCTTTCGATTACCTGGAATCGGATGATGATTCCCGATCCCTTTATTTTTCGAGACTTGCTCATGCCCGGGATGAAATCGATCATATCCAGAAACAATTCGAAGACTTTGGCGTAGAAACTACGGTATTGCTAGATCATGATGCAACTGAGCCTCTGGTTCGATCATATTTATCCTCAGAAAAACCTGATTTGATCCATTTCGCCACTCATGGATTTTTTCTTGAACGAGATACCACCGCATTTGAAAACCCGGATGTGGGTACTAATCTTTCCTCGCTTCACAATCCCATGTACCGATCCGGAATTGTTTTGACCGGAGCTAACCACCATTGGCATGCTCCATCCAATGAAGATCATTTAAAGGATGGAATTTTGACCGCAGCAGAAATTCTTCTGATGGATTTGTCTAGCGTTAAATTGGTGGTCCTTTCTGCATGCGAAACTGGCAGGGGTAAAGTGACCGACGGGGAAGGCGTCTTCGGACTACAGAGAGCCCTCAAAGTGGCCGGTGCTCATCGCATATTACTCAGTCTATGGAAGGTGCCGGATCAAGCAACAGCAGAGCTAATGACGCACTTTTTTAAATTTCTTCTTCAGAACCTAAATCCGGATGAAGCGCTTCAGCAAGCGCAGATTACTGTGCGAAAGGCTCATTCCAATCCTTACTATTGGTCAGGGTTTTTGATATTGTAGTAATCTTACTATTATTGTACTTCATTCGAAAGTTAATAAACACCTATTCTACATGAAGAAATGGATGATACTAGTCGTCGTTGGAATACTCTGTTGTTTAGCAATTCCTTTTTATGCCCAAGATCTAGTCGTGATTTCCGATGATGACTTGGGAAGTGATGCTTATGTTTGGTCTAAAGATCACAGATATTTATTAGATGGTCGTGTCCACCTCGAATCCGGTGGTCAACTTAGGATTGAAGCAGGTACCCGAATCTTGGGCAGATTAGGTGAAAATATCCCACCCAGCGCTTTGGTGATTGAACAGGGAGCTCGACTAGAAGCTGTGGGTACGGCACAAGAGCCGATCATCTTTACTGTTGATACCATTTTTGAATTTCAACTAGAGGAGCAGAGAGGACTTTGGAGTGGAATTGAGGTTTTTGGCCAACCTGAATTTAACTCAGGTATTCTTACCTATGTACAAATCTTACACGCCGGTAGTTCTACCACCGAGGCCCATGCCGGTTTATTTCTTCATGAGGTTGACCAGCGCACACAGTTAGATTTTGTCGAGGTGTTTGCTTCTGGCAGTGATGGCATCCGAATAGATGGAGGTAATGTTAATATAAATCATGCAAGTATCACTTTTGTGGATGATGATCATTTTGATTGGGATGGTGGTTGGTCAGGCTACGGTCTGAATTGGTTTGCATATCCGGTTTCCGGTACTTCAGAAAATCTTGCTGATCTGGGAAGTCATGCCATAGAAGGGAAGAGCAGTGCTGATAAGATTTCAAATCCTGGTATTTATAATGCCACGATCGTCGGAACTACCTGTGATATCGGTTTTATAGATCCAAATCACGCAGCCATTTTACTTACCAATCAGACAGGTGGTACCATCGCCAACTCCGTCATCGTAAATCTTCCCTCCAAGGCCATTGAAGTGCAAAATATCCCGGGAGATGATGACAGTTGGAACTTGCTGGCAGAAGGATCGTTGCAGATCAAAAACAATATTTGGTGGATTGGTGGTTCGGATCAATTACTCTCATCTTCAGAATTGGGTTTGATCAGGCAAGAGGATGATGATCCCCTATTGGTGGAACATTTGAGCGTGACAAATTTATTTACAGGACCGGGTGTTGCATCGAACAATGAATTTTACTCGTGTTACGATTTGGATCCCAGGCTTGCGGTCAACGATGATTATGCTAAGTTTGTTAATGCGGGATATCCTAATTCGGATTTTTTCTCAGATTCTTCAGTGCTAAATATCGGAGCATTTAGTGAGGATTTGTTGTGGATTGAAGACTGGACTATATCGAGCCTGGTTGTAAATTACGGCGAAAAGGCTAGGAAACGGTTTTTATATGGAGATCGCAAACTTAATAATGGTGATACGATTATTATTTCTTGTGAAGAAATGGTTCTATTTCATGACTCGATTGAGTTAAATTTTGAACCTTCAAATTGTGATCCTTTTGGCGGTGGTGTTACTACCTTGGCAAGGAGTGGAAATCCTAGGCGAAGGGCTCCTTCTCGCACCGAGGATAATGATTTTGCCTGGATCGAAGAATGGAGATTGAGTGACAATTTTACATTTAATTGTATCCCTACAGATATTCATTTTTATATTTTGGTAATTGATACCATACCTCCTAAAATTCATCCGATCCCCAATTCTGAAGGTGGGCTTGAGGTCCTACTGGAAGATTGTGATGAATCCTTTTTAAAAGCGATCAGGCAAGATACCGTGGAAATACCGTTTGGGTATTCTATCGAATATGAATTTGAGGCTGTGGATTATTCTGGGAATGAATCAACCCTGAAGATCAATGTTCCATTTTCTGATGTTTATTTTTCTTTATATCCAGATGTTGATGGCGACGGCTACGGTGACGGGTCGGGAAGTGTCCTTTGGTGTAGTGGCGATGTGGAAGGATTTGTGTCAAATGGAGATGACTGCAATGATACTGATCCATTTGCATTTCCTGGTTCAAATTATTACAATCCAGGTTCTAGTGTTGATGTTTCTTGTTCGGATAATTTGAATTATGATATTTGTGACCAAGCTCTAAGGATAGAAATCTCGGCAAACTCAAATGATTTAAAAGAGAATGTTCTTAATCTAGAGGGAAGCAATGCATCTTTTTCCAATTTCAATGAGTGTCAATTTAATCGGTTATACAGAGATGTTTGGGGCAGATTTCAAACGGACTCCAATGGAATTTATGAATTGGGTGCCTCAAGTTTGGAGTTTTGCGGATGCGACGGTTTAATGTTTGCCGAGTTCTATTCCGGGACTTGCGATAGTCTTCAATTCTTGGAGTGCCTAGAGTTTAGCACGATCGACGGAAGAGAATTGCTTACACTACCAAGAAATACCGAAATATTTTTGAGAATTAGCTCACTTTCTAATTCATCATATTTATCGACTTATCTTACAATAATCCCCCTTGATCCTTTGAATCTCGACCAGGATCAGGATGGTTTTTCGTATGCTGAAGATTGTGACGATTCAAATCCATCAATAAATCCAAATGCTGAGGAGATCGAAGGAAATGACATTGATGAAAACTGCGATGGTATACTGGATGGAACAACTGCGGTGAGGAATTTTAATAATCTTTTTGGAATTAATGCCTATCCCAATCCTAGTAGAAGTCAAGTGAACATCTTGCTAGATCTGAAGGAGTCGTCACGCACATCCATTCAACTACACGATTTATTAGGGCATCCGGTTAAAACAATTTTCGAAGGTCAATTGTCAAGTGATTCACATCATTTTACAATCTCTAAAGATCTGATGACACCAGGGTCCTATTTTCTGTCGATTAAAACAGCAAAATTCCAGACCACCCGCAAAATTGTATTCCTGGATGGAGATTGAAGTTCTAACGGTGTTTATCCTCAAATTCTACTGCTGTGAATTTTTTCATTTATCAAATACAGAATTTGCGCGAGCCAATTAAAAATATCTAGTCCAATGCTCTTTGCGGGGATGCAAACCCCTAAATTAGCAGATGCAAAGTTATTTATGCAATAGTTATGTGGATGGTTTGAGAGTTTTCCTTCAATCAGTCATCCTATCAATTGAAATAATATATACTATATGCCATAATTTCCCTGCGCGTAACCTGCTACTATACTCATGCTAGGGGTCTTACAATTATTGGGAAAATCCCAGAAATACATGCAAGTCGGCAATCCATCTTTAAATACTATCTTAACCGATCCTGATGAGCTGCCCCCAAAACCGGAGAATCGATAGTTAGCTCTTAATGATCGTGGCTTTCCCTGATCATTTTTGGTGATATCAACGTCTGAAATACTCCCGCTCTGATATCTGTTCATCATCCAGGTTTTTGCCTGATCTCTTATAAGGTCGTCGACTAGTTTATTAAAATCTTGGGTTCCGGATGGACCGCCAGAACTCTTAACTTCAGAATATTTGCTGGCACCTTCCATTCGGATAGAAGTCTGATCCAATGCAAATCTTATGAGGTTTTCTTCAAAACGTTTCAATGCATCGCAATTGCAAGTATTCATTCGAAATATACGTTCCATATCCAGTTTTAATCCTTTTGCCTTATGCACCAAATCAATTGAGTTACCCATAGCATTGGGATCTGTTAAATATGATAGTGCATGTGACAATCCACTCATATTGTGAATTTCCTCCACTTCCATCTTTGCATTATATAGATCAGGCCGCGCATATAAGCCTGTCCACACCCACTTTCATTCGACACAGCTCCGGCTGATTTCCATTCCATATCCATTTCGGGTCACCCGTTCTGTTGCACAAACTTCCTCCATGATCTTGACTTTATCATCTGGCAGTGTACTCTCGCAATATTTGCCATATCCTCTTAAATATTGATTAAGGATACCCAGAAAAAAGATGTCATCTCGAATTATTTGCAGATTCTCAAAATGA
>JAGQWV010000375.1 GCA_020437045.1 Saprospiraceae bacterium
CTAAAAATCCGTTGATCTCTGGGATCGATACCTTGGGAAGACAAAAAGTATATACTCTTCCCCCCGGAACAGTTTTTTCGATTCAAAGCCAAAACATATTGTATAAAATAATGATGGGTTATGAGGCACGGTGCCATTTATTGTTAAATTTGCCCGTCATTTCAATTGATCATTATGATGAAGTATAGCTTTCGTAACCTCACCAATGCCGGAGGTTGGTTGGTATTTTTAATCAGCTTTATCGTCTATTATTTTTCGGCAGAGCGAAGCGGCAGCCTTTGGGATTGCGGGGAGTTTATCTTAGGAGCCTACAAATTACAGGTAGTTCACCCTCCTGGTGCACCGCTATTTCTTATGATTGGTCGTCTGTTTGCCTGGGTGGCCGATTTACTCTCTACGGATCCAAGCCGAATTGCCTTTGCAGTCAATCTGATGAGTGGTATGAGTTCTGCGGCTGCAGCTATGTTTGTAGCCTGGACGACGATGATGTTCAGCAATCTGGCACTGAATGGAAGAACCACAGAAGAACCGGCTGATAATCAAAAACTTCTGATCGTTGGTAGTGGTATCGTGGCTGGATTGGCTACCGCCTTTACTTCATCAATCTGGTTTTCCGCCGTGGAAGGAGAGGTGTATGCACTTTCCACATTCTTCACCACACTGACGCTGTGGGCGACCACCAAGTGGTACTGGTTGCCGGATGAGCCGCAAAATGACCGCTGGTTGATCTTTGCATTTTATTCTGCCGGACTCAGTATCGGTGTTCACCTATTGAGTATTTTGACTTTCCCGGCGATAGGACTATTTTATTATTTCAAAAAATATAAAGAACATTCCTTCCTGGGCATGCTGGCTGCAGCTGGTGGCGGTGTAATATTATTGGGAATTATTCAAATAGCGATTATTACCGGTATCCCCAGTCTTTGGGCCAAACTGGAATTATTGACCGTGAATGGATTAGGACTTCCTTTCAACTCCGGACTGATACCCCTGTTTCTCATCATTGGAGGAGTACTCTATGCGGGTTTTCGCTATGCCCATAAGAACGGAAACAATACGGTACAAAACCTAATGGTAGGTCTGACCCTGGTTATGATTAGCTATTCGATCATTGGCGTAGTAGTCATCCGGGCTAATGCAGGGCCTCCCATTAATATGAACGAACCTACCGATGCTCACCGATTATTGCCCTATCTAAATCGTGAGCAATATGGGGAAAGACCGCTTTTACGCGGTCCGTATTTTGACGCTGGTGCAGTTTCCACCAAAGTAACGGACAAATACGGAAGAGTGGGAGATCATTATGAAATTGTAGACTATAAAGTATCCCCTGAATACAAGACGTCTGATGAAATGCTTTTTCCCAGGATGGGGCATAACGATGATCAACGCCGACAGCTATACCGTCTATGGATCAATAAAAACTCGGGAAAACCCACCATGGCAGACAACCTGGCCTTTTTCTGGAAATATCAGATAAAGTGGATGTACTGGCGCTACTTTATGTGGAATTTTGCCGGCCGACAGAATGGCGAGCAAGGATTTTTCAGTTGGGACCTCAAAAGAGGAAACTGGGAAACCGGCATACCCGGGGTTGATGACATTCTGCTCTACAACCAAAGTGAGCTGCCGGATGTGATGAAAGATGATAAGGCCCGCAACAACTACTTTTTGCTTCCTTTTATCTTCGGCTTGATGGGCTTGTACTTTCAATGGAAGAATAGACGGGAAGATGCGATCGGACTCTTAGCGTTATTTCTCATCACCGGTATCGGTATCATCATCTATTCGAATCAACCTCCTAACGAACCCCGGGAACGGGACTATGTTTTGGTGGGCTCCTTCTTTACCTTTTGTATTTGGATGGGCATGGGTGTGATTGCCTTGCATAAACTGCTGATGCGGTTTCCCATGGGCAATGCCAGAGCTCCTATTGCATTGGGGCTGGTCTTATTGGCACCGATCGTCATGGGATTCCAAAATTTCGATGATCACAGCAGACGTTATCTGACCGGTGCCCGGGATTATGCCAATAATTTTCTGGAGAGCTGCGATCCTAACGCCATTATTTTCACCTATGGTGACAATGATACCTATCCTCTATGGTACGCTCAGGAGGTGGAAGGGATTCGTACCGACGTGCGTGTGGTCAACCTGAGTTTGATTGCGGTGGATTGGTATATCAATCAGATGCGGCGCAAAATCAATAACTCACCGGCGATTAAGTTTTCCATCTCAGAGGAAGCTTACCGGGGATCAAACCGTAATATTCTGTACTTCCCGCCCAACGGAGATGCGCGACCCCGGACCATGGCTTCCGCCTTGCAGTTTATGGGAGAGTATCATCCGTTGCCCGGCAGTGGTGGGCGCGAATTCAAAAGCTATCTACCCAGCAAGACACTGATGATCGATGTCGATCCGGCTCGGGCAGTGCAGTCCGGTTGGGTATCATCCAGTGATGCCGATCGTATTGTGAGGCAGATTCCAGTCGACATCACCAGTGGAAGTCTTACTAAAGATGAATTGGCTGTGCTGGATGTACTGTATAATAATATGTATGATCGCCCCATCTACTTTAGCGTGACGACCCGTGATAGCAAATTAATGGGATTGGGGGATTACATGCGTCTCGAAGGACTAGGTTTGCGCTTTGTACCCATTAAAACAGAGGGGCAAAAAGGACAATTTGGCATTCACGGAAATGGCGACATTGATCCGGACAAGATCTATGACCGCATTATGAACAAGTTTAAGTGGGGTGGTTTTGATGAACATGAACAGTTTGTAACCAGTAGTTTCTTGCCCAGTTATTATGCTCATAAGACGCTCATCGAACGAGCGGCATATGCCTTCCTGGCCCGTGGAGAAAATCAGAAAGCTATCGATTTAGTCAACAAATATTTCGAAGCCTTTCCTGATATGAATTTCCCATATGATGCCCGGGTGCTTAACCTGTTGAGGATTTATGAACAAGCCGGTGCTTATGATCAGGCTAAAAAACATATGGAAATCCTGGCGAAGCGGACCGAGCAAGCTCTCAAATTTTATCGTAGTCTATCCAGGGAAGACCTGAATATGGGCTTTGCCGATGATCAGAGAACTTCTTTACAGATCGTCAATGAGCTAGAACGATTGGCAACCTCAAACAATGATACAGAGTATCTGAATGAACTTAAATCCAGGTTTGATGTGTACAAAGTTGATGGATTAAAAGGATAATCATGAAAATTGCTATAGGTTGTGATCACGCCGGCTTTCCCTACAAAGATGCCATCAAAAAGATGTTAGAGGAAAACGGTCATAAAGTGGAGGATTTTGGTACCAATTCAGCAGACTCGGTAGATTACCCGGATTTTGTCCATCCGGTAGCTACCCAGGTGGAGGAAGGCAAGGCAAAATTTGGTGTCTTAATTTGTGGCAGCGGAAATGGTGTGGCCATGACGGCCAATAAACATCAAAAAATTAGAGCCGCCCTTTGCTGGCAGACAGAATTGGCAGACTTGGCGCGACAACACAATAATGCAAATATCGTTTGCATTCCTGCCCGATTTATTAGTAAAAGGAAGGCAGTACAAATCGTCGATGCTTTCGTTACTGCCAAGTTTGAAGGAGGCCGGCATGCACGAAGAGTAAGAAAAATCAGTGTATGTTGAGATATGGATTGCTATATATCCTATCGCTAAAAATATGTTTGGTTTGGGGTCAGTTTAAATTGGAAACTGACCCTTTTGCTGCCTCTTTCTTTGCCCGGAATATAACAAAGGAAGAACTAAAAGAAGATTTGACAGAGCTTTCCTCCGATGCTTTTGAAGGAAGAGAAACCGGTTCGTCGGGACAGGAAAAAGCGGCTGTGTTTCTGATCAACCGGCTACGCCAACTAGGAGCAGAGAACCCTTGTGGCTCTACGGAATATTATCAAAATATTATTTTTAGCTATACGCGATGGGAAAACCTTTCCGTCGTCGTCAACAATAAATCATATCATCATTTACGGGACTTTGTTTGTTATCAGGAAGAAAACCAAAACCTGCCCATGTTTAAGGCCAATGAGGTGATCTATATGGGCTATGGCATCGATGATCCAAAATATACCGACTATAAAAGTGATAACGTCCAGGGTAAGATCATCATGATAAATCCAGGCGAACCCTTTGATAAGGACAGCATTTCGCTAATTTCAAATAGCCATAGTCCTTCCGATTGGAATGATAATATCTCACGCAAACTTGAGGTCGCTGGAGAACATAAAGTTCGAATGGTGTTGGTCATTGATCCCAAAATTCGAGAGCGGGTCAGTAAAAACCGTGGCCAAATTGTCGGTCAAAAGCTTCAATTTGGTCAAATTCCGGTTCCAAAAACACCCAATACCATTTATATCTCTCCGGAATTGGCGAAGGATATCATCGGATCTGAGGAAGAAACATTTAAACAAAACCGGGAAAGAATCGAAGAAACCGGGGTAGGTAGGCCTGTCCATCTGCCGGTCGAAATCGTCATCCAGCAACATCTAACCAGAAACGTTTTATTCAGTAAAAACATCATGGGGGTCATCCCCGGAACTGATCCGGCATTAAAAGACGAATTTGTCGTGGTCTCGGCCCACTATGACCATTTGGGAAAAAAAGGAAATTCAGTTTTTCATGGTGCGGATGATAATGGATCAGGTACAGCCGCAGTACTGGAAATTATGGAAACCCTGCAAGAAACCAAAAAGCAGGGCATTGGTCCCAAACGCTCTGTATTATGTATTTTTTTTACCGCTGAAGAAAAGGGCCTTCTGGGCTCAAAATATTATTCCGATCATCCGGTCATTCCCCTGGAAAAAACTGTCGCCGATATTAATATCGATATGATCGGAAGAATCGACCCAGAACATGCCACCAATGAGCAATATGTTTATGTCATCGGCTCCGACCGCTTGAGTAGCGAGCTCCACTTAATCAACGAAAGTATCAATAATACCTACAGTAATCTCGATCTGGATTATACCTATAATAAAAAGACAGACCCCAACCTGTTTTATTACCGGTCTGATCACTACAACTTTGCCAAACATGGCATACCCTCCGTATTCTTTTTCAGTGGTGTCCATGAGGATTATCACAAACCGACAGACACGGTAGATAAAATCCTTTTTGACAAATATGAGCAAATCACAAAACACATTTTCTACCTGACGCTCGAACTTGCAAATCGTAAAAACCGCATTAAAGTGGATGTAAAGGACGACACGATTTATAATCGGTGACGATACAATATCATTGTTATTGTATCGTTTTTTTAGTAATAAGTCTGCGAATACACTTCACGCTATAATTATTAATTACTCTAAAATCATACGTCATGATGTATTCAAATTTCAAGATATATATATATCTGTTGTCTTTATTCTTCAATCCATATTTGTAGGATGTCGAAGTGACGATGTCGAAAATCCACTATCGAACAATCAGAGTCTATCAAATGCTGTAATCAATGAACATACTGATCAACTATATTTTGCAAACCTCCAGGATTACAATGACAATATTTTTGAAGTTATTGATAAGTCTATTGATCAAGAGGAAGTGCAAATGGACTACTTACTCTACTTTGCAGCCGATGCACTAAAAGAAAACATTAGAAATAATATTTTCAATCGTAAAATTATTGAACTAGCAGGAAGAAGTCCCAATCAAACCTGCAATATTCCTACCCTACTTAAGGAATTACCGGAAGTTAAATTGATTGTATCAGAGAAATTACTTGAAATCCAAGATAAAATTTTGGCGAAGGCTGGAAAAGCAATAACTTCTCTTGAAGAGATTGATAAAAATCTTATACATACTAATCCTCAAACTAATATTACTAGAAAGTACGATCTTAGCATTTTCGTACCCAATTTAACAACCCTTGATCCAGCAAAACATCCGATTTTTTCTCCAAATCTGCCAGTTAATGAAGAAGAGCATCCGGAGTTAGATGATCATATTGTTGCATGGTACTATGATGAAAATGGGAACTTTCATCAAACTACCATAGGGGAAGAGGAGGCAATGAGCAGCACAAATCCAATTTTTATTATTGATAACGCTGCATTACTTAATCTCACAAAGATTAAAAAAGAAAGAGCCAATCCCAACCCAAGAACAGCCAGGTCAATAACTTCCTTCCATACTCATGAATATCAAATTTTTTCTTCTTTCGAACTAACTGGAAATTCCGAGGTACATGTTGCAGCTGCCGGAATCACATCTAGTGGGACAGCAATAAACATACTTCATCCGGGTAATCAATTTACAGGTACATACATTGCTGACAAGGAAATTGATGAGGTTCCTTCAAGTGGGATTGGCCAGCCAAGAACTAAATGGAGTCAACTATTTAATCTAGTGAACTACCAGAATGATGATGCAGTGTTTTGGAACGTCTTTGAAAGGGATTGGTCCAGATCATCGAAATGGCTGGGAGATGGTGATGCATACGGTGAAACTGTTCAATTGGATGGCAATCGAAAATACTGGGATGATGTTTATTTGTACGATCGTGACGCACCTGGTCAACTGCAAGATGACTGGGACATGATGGACATTGCTTATATCAATGGAGCTGTTTGGATCTTTGGCACTATCCCAGGTACAAGTTTTAATATCAGACTTTGGAAAGTTACCCAATAAATTTACATGACGATGCGTCAAATTTACCTTTTGACGTATCGCTTTGTTATTCTCCATCCAACATGGTTATTAAAATTATTTATTCTACCCTGATGTTGATTATTCTACATACAAACTTAGCCGAGGCACAAAATATATGTGATATCTCCTATCAATCTACGCACACAGGACGAAACGTAAGTGTACATTATGGCTATACATTGGGAAGGCATAATATCTTACTTGGGCTAAAATATCACATCAACCGGACTCCAATCGACAATCAAAATCATGTATTCTATAAAAGATTTCGGGCTATGAATTTTAAAGAGCATATCGGATTAGATCTTAATTATCAGTTCCTTTTTAGAAATAAGTCGGTATCCTGGAGACCACTTATTTTCTATAATTTCCAATGCACCAACACGCCAATTCAACGATATGGATATACCTGGCGATTGCTGCCAGGTGGAGGACAAAGGGGGTTGGTAAAAACCGAAAACATATCGCAGCCTATCAGGGCAATAGAGCACTATATTGGTCTGGGATTTTCCTATGCTATTTCCGAACAAATTAAATTGATTGAAAAAGCCGGTGTAGGCATAAACTTTTACAAGAATTTAGATAAAGAATTTTTTCCTCTTAAAACATCTGCCTGGGAGATCTCCAAAATGCTCTCGGTTGGCATCAGTTATAGTTGGTAAAAGAAATACTTTCAGCATGATAGGTGGTCCTAATTTCATAATTATTTCACTATTATTTCTTCTGACGTGGGAGTCCAGAGCTCAAAGAGTAGAACTAAGCCTGGTTTCATCTTTCACTGGATCGAAATACCGACTTGAATACAATAAAACCTGGCCAAGGCATTCACTTTCATTCGGTTTACAATATCTTATCAATTCGCGGATTCATGATTTAGATTCCGATGAATTTTTCAAAAAAAGATTTTTTGCGATGAACGCTACGCAACACTGGGGTGCATCCGTAACCTACGATTATGAAGTCTTGCGAATAAGAGAGATGACTCCCATATTTTTTTCTTACGACTTTCAATTGGTGCGGGCAAATCTACTCGGTGACACCTATATTCCGACAATCCTTGTGGACAATAACCAGTTTTATCAATATGTAGATCTTATACATTCAGTCACCATCGCTTTGGAAAATAATTTTTGTATTGGCTTTAAAATTCCGATTACTTCAAAACTTCTACTAAGCCAAAAAATTGGTAGTGGGATTGTTTCTTTCCATGGCATTTCCAGCACTATTCGCCAAAAAATACGTCAACCTTTTGACGTCTGTTTTTTCCTTTTTATAGGAATTAGCTATCACTTTAAATAATGATTTGGAAATATAGTATGACTGGGTTTGTTTTCAGAAAATCAAAAATTCATGCAAAGAGAATTTCTCATTCCAGTTCATTTTATTGCGCGGTTTCAATTTTTAATGCACCTATCCTGGTAGGCATCCAGACTTGCATTTCTCCGGGACCCCGGTTATTCCAGGCAAAATAGGGGATCGCCGTGAGCGTTTTCGATCTGATGTCAATGCCATCTCCAGCTTCATTACCGGAAATTGATTTTCCATCTAGCGTGAGTACATTAACTCCTCCCAGTAACTCCGGGTGAAATTCTGATTTGATCAGCAAATTAGCTGGTAGGTAACAATCAAAAACGGATCCACCATTATCTATTCCTTCAAAGGTATATACCAGGGGTCCTTTTTGCAGGGCAATTCTTCCGGCATCAGCAACAACTTCGCTCCGGGCAGCAATTTTTCTCACGGGCATGGGCAACTTCAAGACGACCTTATCCCCGGGATTCCAGGTGCGGGCTAATTGCAGGTAACCATCTTCTATCTTGTAGCCGGCGTTGTCACCATTTATCAGAATTTCAATGTTTTCTTCAACAGTATCTACGAAATGGTACAAACCACCGGGTGTCGTCTCATTTCTCAACCAACCGGGTACCCGCATTTTTATCACAAAATCCTGCGGCTGTTGCGGATCAACAGTCAAATGTATCTCCCCGTCCCAGGGATAGTTACCCGATTGTCTGATCGCTACCTTACCATCTTCCAATGGCACTATAGTGCGACTCCCAATAAAAAGGTTAATCAAAATATCATGTTGATCAAAAGCATAGATATAGTCACCAACAGAGGCGACCAATCTGGCGATATTGGATGGACAGCAGGCGGTGCCATACCAGGCCCTTCGGGCATGTTGTCCATTTGAAGCCAAAGGATTTCCATAGAAGAACCGGTCACCGGTAAGGGACAAACCATCCAATGCTCCATTGTAAAGCGATCGCTCCAAAACATCGATAAATTTGGCATCTCCGGTGAGAAGGTTCATCCGCTTATTCCAAAAGACCATACCCACGGAAGCACATGTCTCACAGTAGGCATTTTCATTTGGTAAATCATAGTCTACCGAAAACCCTTCATTGCTTCCGGACGACCCAATACCTCCGGTGATATACAGATTTCGATATACTACATCCTCCCAAATGGTCTGCATAGCCTGCAGGTAACTGGCATCTCCCATCAAACTGGCAATATCGGCAGCCCCGGTATACATATACATGGCACGCACCGCATGTCCGGTGATTTCTTTGGCCTCCTTTACCGGTACGGCATCCTGACAATAACCCGGATCTTTCCACTCATCCCAAATTTTTCCTTTACCATATCCATGGCCACGCTGATCCAGAAACCACTGGGCCAGGGTTAAATATTTTTCATTGCCAGTCACACGGTACAATTTGACCAAAGCCAGTTCGATCTCTTGATGACCCGGCACCCAGTGTTGTCCGGCCACTCGAAACGTACGGTCCATATGGTCGGCCATCTTTCTGGCTACTTCCAACAATTGATCCTTACCGGTAGCCTGGTAATAGGCAACCCCCGCTTCGATCAGATGACCAGCACAGTAAGCCTCATGCTTCTCCATATCCTGCCATCGTCCTTCCAGACCACCCAGCGTATAGTAGGTGTTGATATAGCCATCTTCCTGCTGTGCCGCTGCAATTTTGGCAATCCATGCATCTGCTTTCTGTTGCAAAACCGGGTCGGGATGGTGTCTCAAACTGTAAGCAATGGCTTCGAGGGCTTTATATACATCGGAATCATCATAATAGATGCCTTCATGCTGGCCAGTACCGGAAGCTGCTTTTTCAAAATTGCGAATCCGGCCGGTTTTCTCCTCGGTCTGTTCGATACAGGCAGGTAGCGTCGCCGAGGAGATCTTATCCAGTCGAGGACTCCAGAAAGAATCTTCGATAACTACCTCTGAAAAATCTACCGGAATGAGACTTCGTTGGCCAAAAGTCATTACCCAATGAAAAAAGATTCCTAAAAGAAGGATGCCGTAGCGCATGAGGAAAGATTTTCGATTACCTACCAAAATACACTATTTCGCTTTCTATCAGAAACATAAGCCCTCCTGCTAAACTCCATTTTTAAATTTCCACCAACTTCCATGCTCCTCTTCTAAATTTATAAATGCATAAAATCGCAAGTACCGATTCACTGATAGCGACCGCCCAAAAGACACCATTAGGGCCAACTTGCAATACGATGCCTAAGAAATAGGCAAGTGGAATCTGTAGAAGCCAAAAGCAAATAAAATTCAACCACGTGGGAGTTTTCGTATCACCTGCACCATTGAAAGCCTGGCTTATGACCATTCCGTAGGCAAAGAAAACATAGCCCAGACAGATGATCTTAAGACTGGCTACTCCATAATCAACCACCATCGGATCACTATGAAAAAGCATGACCAGTGGTCTGGCAAAGAAGAAATAAACTACAGATACCAGAAATAAAAATACCATGGTATAAAAAGCAGATCTCCAAACAGACTTTTCCGCACGTTCGGGCTGCTTGGCACCCAGGTTCTGTCCAACCAGTGTTGCCGCCGCGTTGGCCATACCCCAGGCAGGTAGTATGGCAAACACCAGCAATCTTATGGAAATCGTGTACCCGGCAACGGCTACTTCCCCAAATTCAGACATGATGCGCATCAGAAAAATCCAGCTGGCCGATGCTATGATGTATTGGCCCATTCCTCCCATCGACACTCGCAGGAGATTTTTAATAATATTGATCTGAACAAAAAGATGTTTTCTGGCAATCCTGACAATGACCTTTCCCTTTAAAAGAATATAGATTTGAAAAAGTACGCCTATACCCCTGCCAATATTGGTGGCTACTGCCGCCCCAGCCACTCCCAATTCAGGAAACGGACCCCAGCCGAATATCAGACACGGGTCGAGAATAATATTTAGAACATTGGCAATCCACAATGCCTGCATGGCTACTGCAGCCTCTCCGGCACCTCGAAAAATAGCATTCAACAGGAAGAGCAGCATAATCACTATGTTTCCTCCAAAAATAATTCTGGTATAGCCAATCCCTTCCTGGATTAAGGTAGTACTACCGCCCATGAGTGACAAGATTTGTTGGGCAAAGACGATTCCCAGGATACTGATCACTACTGATATCGAAACAGCAATAATAATGGATTGCACGGCAGCTTCTGCCGCACGATCGGTATCACCTTCGCCGATACGTCGCGACACCATCGCCGTAGTAGCCATACTGAGTCCAATGGCAATGGAATAGACCAGGGTGATAACGGATTCCGTCAGACCCACTGTCGCCACCGCATTTACACTGATTTTGGATACAAAAAATACATCGACTACTGCAAAAAAAGCCTCCATGACCATCTCCAGGATCATGGGAATGGATAGTAAAACAATGGCCCGGTTGATACTACCTGTGGTGTAACTTTTTTCCTCTCCCCGGATGGCCTGCCAAATTAAGTTGAGTATTTGTTTCATGCGAATTGTCAAAAAAAGATTGGAACTAGAAATAGCATTAAAAGCCGACCAATCGATGATGGTATCGGCACTTCAGGAGATTAAATCCCGGAAGAAAAATTAAATTCGCATAGTCAATTCTCTAAATCACCGGCTAAGTTGGCATTTTTCCACTGATTTTTTAATCTTTTAGAAAAAATAGCAAATGAGTAATCCTATTTGGGGCATAGATTTGGGTGGCACTAAAGTGGAAGGTGTTATTCTGAAGGACGCTGAAAATCTGGAAGTGATAGAGCGATTACGAGTACCTACGGAAAGTGAGAAGGGATATAAACATATCGTCCATCAGATTGGCAAATGTGTGTCCTTGCTGCAAGAAAAAACTAGCCTCATCCCTGCCAAACTCGGTATTGGCACTCCTGGTGTACTGGATCCCATTCTGCATACCATGAAAAACTGTAATACAACCGTTTTAAATGGACAACCGCTAAAGAAGGATCTGGAAGAACTTTTCGGCTTTGAAATCAACATGGCCAATGATGCTAATTGCTTTGCCTATGCTGAAGCAAAGTTGGGTGCGGTCAGAGATCATCTAGAGAACCCGGAAGTAGTGTTTGGCGTAATCATGGGTACGGGTGTAGGTGGAGGTATTGTGGTCAATGAAAAACTATTGACCGGCCGGCAGGGCATTGCGGGTGAGTGGGGACATATCTTCCTCGATGACTCAGGAGGACCTTGCTACTGCGGGAATATTGGGTGCGTGGAGAAGATCATCTCCGGAACAGCCTTGGAGAAATACTACCAGGAGCAATCTGGTGAGCGACGAAGACTGAAAGAAATCGTAGACCGGCATAAGCAGGGTATTGATAAGGCGGCCAGCAAGACCATCGAGCGATTAATCCATTTTTTTGGCAAAGGCCTTGCCAATGTTATTGACATCATTGATCCCGCTGCAATCGTCCTGGGTGGAGGGGTTGGCAACATTGATCTACTCTACACCGAAGGAGTCGAATCTGTGAAAAAATTTGTCTTTAACAACCGGTTGGATACTATCTTTCTCAGACCAAAATTAGGTGATAGTGCCGGAGTTTTTGGTGCTGCACTACTTTAATAAAACTTCCATGCTCGAAGCAAAAAATCTAACCTATTCCTATACCAAACATGACACGCTGATCTTCCCTGATATCACTTGTAAGAGGGGAGAACATTGGCTGTTGTTGGGACAATCCGGCAGCGGAAAAACTACCTTGCTCCACTTATTGGCAGGATTACGAAAAGCACCTTCCGGTCAAATACTCATTGATGGTAGAGACATCACCAAGATGGTGGAATCCAGCCTGGATAAATTTCGAGGGCAAAATATTGGGATCATTTTTCAACAGGCCCACTTCGTTCGGGCATTGACGGTCAGAGAAAATTTACGCTTAGCCCAGCAATTAGCTGGACTGAAAACAGATGACCAAAGGATAACCCATATCCTGGAACGTTTGGGAATCAAACATAAGGCAGACTCCAAACCACGTCGTTTGAGTGTTGGCGAGCAACAAAGGGCATCAATCGCCAGAGCGATAATCAACAAGCCCAAACTGATTCTTGCCGATGAACCAACTTCGGCATTGGATGACCTGCACTGCGATGAGGTCATTAATCTCTTGAAAGAACAAGCTATCCAGGATGATATTACCCTCTTAATTGTAACTCACGATAATCGATTAAAGAGTGTGTTTGAAAAATCGGTCATCCTTCAAAAACAGCAGATATGAAAACACTTGCCCTAAGCTGGAGAAATCTGATCAACAGACCCCTTGGCATGTTACTAAGTGTTCTACTATTTGCGCTGGGAGTAGGCCTGATTTCTCTCCTTCTTTTACTGAATAATCAGTTGCAGGAGAAATTTGAAAAAAATCTTGCCGGAATTGATCTTGTGGTAGGTGCCAAAGGAAGTCCTCTGCAATTGATCTTATGCAGCATGTATCATATTGATGCCCCTACCGGCAACATCAGTATCAAGGATGCCACTCCCTTTCTAAGACCCGGACATCCTTTAATAGCCGCTGCGGTGCCTCTTTCACTGGGAGACAATTATCGAAATTTTCGAATTGTCGGTACCAATGCGGATTTCCTTGATCTATATCAGGCTAGCATGGCCGAAGGTCAATTATTTCATGAACATTTTGATGTAACCATTGGAGCGGATGTTGCCCGGGCTTTACATCTGAAAATCGGCGATACCTTTTATAGCGCCCATGGTCTTCAACATTCGGAAGACTTTACTCATGAGACAGAAAAGCCGTTTAAAGTCGTTGGAATCCTTCAGCCTACGGGGTCCGTAATTGACCAACTGATCCTGACGACCTCACCGACGATCTGGTTGGTACATGAGCACGAGGGTAGTGGCCCTGCTGTTGACACATCACAGATATCTGCCGCTGACGACCATGATCATGACCATGAAGCTGAAGATGAACATGAGCAAGACACAATGGTTGAACATCACGATCATGGTATTTATGACCAGCCCCTGATTGATTATCCGGATAAGCAAATTACCTCTCTTTTGCTAAAATTTAAAAACCGGAGTTTTCAAACATTAAACATGCAACGCAACATCAATGAAAACACCGATCTCCAGGCAGCCACTCCTGCTATTGAAATCAACCGGTTGTTTAGTATGATGGGTGTTGGGCTGGATACCCTAAAGATCCTGGCATGGGTTATTGTTTTTGTTTCCGGATTCAGCATTTTTATTTCATTGCTCGGATCTTTAAAAGATCGAAAATATGAACTGGCACTGATGCGGGTCATGGGAGCTGGCAGAGGAAAATTGTTTATGCTGATTCTATTTGAAGGTCTATTGATTGCCATATTGGGATATATCCTGGGACTGGCCCTTAGTCATGGTTCGATTGAATTTCTTGCCACTAAAATGCAGGATGCTTACCGGTACAGTATCACTGGTGCGGTCTTTCTTAAGGAAGAACTCTGGCTCTTGGGAGGCTGTCTGCTGGTAGGATTGATCTCGGCCATTATACCCGCCTGGCAAGCCTTCCGGACTGACATTTCAGAAACGCTAAGTGAAGGATAACCGGAAATCACGATTTAATTGGTATCTGATTGCTTTTCAACATCTTAAAGTAAACTTTACTAAATTTGTGGGCTTTGGGATAATCCAAGTCGAACTACCCTGATCTTTTTGTTGTTAAAGACTTGATATTCAATGTAAATTCGGGATACTATGCAGATTAAGTATTTAATTCTAATGACCGTACTGGTCTCCACCTTTTTTCAGGTTTCAGCTCAGGAAACCACCTGGAAAACCCTGGCGAAAATTACCTATACGAAGCAATACGACGAATTGATGGGATTCAAAGTCGATGTGCCCGTTTTTAGTGAAGATATCAAAGCACTGGAAGGCAAAGTGATTGAAGTAAAAGGATATATTATTCCGGTCGAAGGTTATAAGAGTCACAAAGAATTCATTTTTTCAGCATTTCCCTATACCATGTGCTTTTTTTGTGGAGGTGCCGGCCCGGAGAGTGTGATGGATGTATTTGCAAAAAACGCGGTGGAATATTCAGCCGAACAAATTACGTTACGTGGCAAACTCGAACTAAATGCCACCGATATCAATCGATTAATGTATTCGATTCATGATGCAGAAATCGTTGAGGAGAACGGCACAAATTAAACAGGTTCGTTAAGATCCAGATAGTTACCATTTCCTATGTTTCCTACTTATGATGTCATCGTCGTTGGTGCCGGACATGCCGGATGTGAAGCGGCAGTAGCGGCAGCCAACATGGGCTCGAAAGTCCTGCTGGCCACCATGAATATGCAGACCATTGCACAAATGTCTTGCAATCCGGCGATGGGTGGTGTGGCAAAAGGTCAAATTGTCCGGGAAATCGATGCATTGGGAGGATATTCGGGTATCGTCACCGACCATACGATGTTGCAGTTTCGCATGCTCAACCTTTCAAAAGGTCCGGCTATGTGGAGCCCCAGGGCCCAGAGTGACCGCATGCTCTTCGCTCAAAAATGGCGGATGATGTTGGAAGGAAATCCCAATATTGACTTCTGGCAGGAGATGGTCAATGGGTTGGTGATTAAAGACAAACAGGTAGTAGGGATTCGTACGGGACTAGGCCTGGAAATTCCCGGAAAATCAGTGGTTCTCACCAACGGTACTTTTCTAAATGGCATTATCCATATCGGAGAGAAACAGTTTGGCGGTGGTAGAGCTGGAGAAAAAGCCGCCAGGGGAATCACGGAACAACTCATCTCTTTAGGTTTCGAATCCGGACGGATGAAAACAGGAACGCCACCACGGGTAGATGGTCGTAGCCTTCATTGGGACCGTATGGAACTTCAGCCTGGTGATGAAAATCCTTCTAAATTTTCCTTCACGGATACCCCGGTGCTCAAAAAGCAGCTGCCATGTCACATTACATACACGAATCCCAAGGTACATGAAATGCTCCGTACCGGATTTGATCAATCACCGATGTTCAATGGACGAATTCAGGGCCGGGGTCCACGCTATTGCCCCTCTATCGAAGATAAAATAGACCGGTTTGCCCAACGTGATCGCCACCAGCTTTTTGTCGAACCAGAAGGTTGGGATACTTGTGAGATCTATGTGAACGGGTTTTCCTCTTCCTTACCAGAGGATGTACAATACAAGGCCATGCAATTAATCCCTGGTTTTGAGAATGTGAAAATGTTTCGTCCTGGTTATGCCATCGAATACGACTATTTTCCACCCACACAGCTGACACCAGGTTTGGAGACCCACCTGATAAAAAACCTTTTCTTCGCCGGCCAAATTAATGGCACCACCGGATATGAAGAAGCGGGAAGTCAGGGGCTAATTGCGGGAATAAATGCTCACCTGGCGATTAATGAAAGAGACCCTTTTATTTTAAAACGGTCTGATGCTTATATTGGAGTTCTAATTGACGACCTTGTCAATAAAGGTACGGAAGAGCCCTACCGAATGTTTACGTCACGAGCTGAATACCGGATATTGCTGCGACAGGATAATGCAGATATTCGCTTAACACCTAGGGCTGCAGAAATTGGCATGCTGCATCTCGAATCAAGAATGGAGCGGGTCCGGGAGAAAGAAGCTCTTTCTCAAGAAATCATGAGGTTTTTTGAAAATTACAGCGTCGCTCCGGACGATATAAATGGCTATCTTCAATCAATAGACTCTGCTGAAATCAAACAAAAGGTAAAAATCCTGGGCATTCTACTCCGGCCCCATATCGGTATTGAAGACCTTCGAAAAGCCTTACCTAAGGTAGATCAGGCACTGCAAAAATTTGATGCCGAGACCTGTCAATTGGCCGAAATCAGTATAAAATACGCCGGATACATTGACAAAGAACAGGAAATGGTAGAACGAATGAATCGCCTGGAGTCGGTGCGGTTGCATGACACGTTTGATTACCACGCTCTCCCATCACTGTCGGCAGAAGCCCGGGAAAAACTCTCCCGGCTCAAACCTCGAACTATTGGACAAGCCAGCCGGATCAGCGGAGTTTCTCCTTCTGATGTTTCCGTTTTGTTAGTGCATGTGGGCAGATAATTAATAACCCCCTCCATCCTGACTATCGTTGATCTACCTCTCGTGCATTTGAATCTGCACATATTTGATCAGCTTACCAGCTTCCAGATGCATTTGTTCATATTTGGTTTTTATCTCCAGGGCCGGATGGGGTAATGGCTTACTATAGATATCGTTATCGTGATAGGTTAGGCTACAGAAAGGTACTTCTGCCAACGTTTCCAACGTAAATTCATAAAGTTCGGGAGAGTCTGTTTTGAGATGGACGATTCCATCAGGGGGCAGTATTTTTTTATACTTTCCCAGAAAATGCGCTGCGGTCAGTCTTCGGTTACTTTTACTTTTACGTAAAAAAGGATCGGGGAAAGTAATCCAGATCTCACTAACCTCACCTTCCGAAAAAAATTGTTCGATTTGCTCAATGCGGGTGCGTAGAAAAGCCACATTCTCCAGTGATTCCTCCAAAGCCAGGCGGGCACCCTTCCAAATTCGGTTACCTTTAACATCTACTCCAATAAAATTCTTATACGGTTGTTGCCGGGCTAATCCAAGGCTATACTCTCCCCATCCACATGCAAGCTCGAGGACCAATGGATGTTGATTGTTAAAATGAACTTCAGACCATTTGCCTCTTCTCTCAACAGATTCTCCATCTAAATAATGTAGTCCGGGATCTTTAAAAGAGTAGTTTTGGTATACATTTTTAAAAGTCAATAGCTCTGCAAACTTCTC
>JAGQWV010000376.1 GCA_020437045.1 Saprospiraceae bacterium
GGTTTCGTTATCCCTGAAACCGGATATGATTTTCACAGATGTTGATCCGGCTCAGTTTGAAACCGTGGCTCATTCGTATATCTCCAACAATGGAGAGGATACGATCATTGTTCGTTGGGTCCGGCAAGTAGAATACATCAGTCTAGGTTGGCAATCAGCCATCTGTGACATCAATGCCTGTTATTCTGTTGAGACCGACACCACTCCTCAGGAATTTCTCCTTACGTTGGCTCCTGGCGATTCTTCTATGCTGGATGTGCATATTCGTCCTGGTGGTCTGGAAGGAAATGCCAATATTAAAGTGAAGGTCGAAGAGGTATCTAATCCGGAAAATACCGTCACTGGCGAATACCTATTTAACATGCTATCACCTTCTCTGGATATAAAAAGAGAAGAATTAAAAATCTATCCCAATCCAGCTTTGGATTATTTTCAACTATCTGATTATGATCACGTTGATCAAGTCGTCGTATATAATCTGGTGGGCCAGGAATTGCGAAGATTTAACGTGTTTCCTGGAGCTAAGTTTGATGTGATTTCACTACCTAGGGAAGTATACTTAATCCGGTTGATGGATGCCCGAAATAAGGTGATCAAGACCTTCAGATTGAAAAAGCAATAATCTTTGCTGATCAGGCCGGAAATTCTACATAATTGCGGGGAGTCTCATACAGGCGTACGGTTACTTCGTATGCTTCTCCAAGTTTATTACTTAATATTTGCCAGATCACGTGGCAGATATTCTCAGCGGTTGGATTGAGGTCTTTAAACTCATCCGTATCCAGATTGAGATTTTTATGATCAAAGCGGTCTTCGATTTCCATTTTGATCAAATCCGATAGCGTTTTCAGGTTGATGACCATACCTGTAACCGGATCTACCTCACCAACGACCTTGACTTCCAGCTCATAATTATGGCCATGAAAGTTCGGACTGGTGCATATTCCAAAAACGTCCATATTTTGCGCATAACTCCAGTCAGAATTATATAATCGATGCGCTGCATTAAAATGAGCTCTTCTAAAAACTGCTACTTTCATAAATTATCCTCCTTGAGAAACCCCAAAGATACATGTTGCATTACTGAAATTTAAGTCCCTTACACAACGGAAACGTTTTTCGAATCCAAAGGTTTTTACCATGCAGTGAGCATTTTTCCTAATTTTACGTTTTATTACCAACACCGGGTTAGGTGTTGAGGTGATTCGGTAACGGATATTAATGTTGGAGCGTTTTTTATTTCCAGCTATATATATGAAGGATCTAAAAAGAAGATTCTGCCCTATAAACATCATCATCAAATTGGGAATTGATATATTCATCAATACCAATTTAGGTTGAGCCTATCACCATAACTCTGACTTGGTAATATTGAAGCGATATAGATGCAATTCAGCCAGGTAGTTGCGCAAGAGGAAATAAAAGAATATTTCATCCATTCGGATAAGCAAAACCGGATGCCACATGCCATGCTATTCCTGGGTGCTACTGGCTACGGCACTTTGGCTATGGCCAATGCTTTAGCTCAGTATATCCTCTGTGATCATAAGACCGAAACCGACTCCTGTGGTCAATGCAATCAGTGTCGGAAGGTGGATCGTTTCATCCATCCGGATGTTCATTATACTTTTCCAACGATCGGTAGTAAAATGACCAGTGGTGATTTTCTTCCCCAATGGCGTAAATTCGTTTCTCATGGACTATATCAGGACGTACAGGATTGGTACCGGTGCCTTGATGGTGAAAATAAACAAGGTAATATAACCAAGGATGAATGCGATCGTATCCTAAAGGTATTAAGTCTCAAATCATACGAGGGCAGCCATAAGATCATGATCATTTGGATGGCAGAATTTCTCGGTGATCAGGGAAATCGACTGCTAAAAATTTTGGAGGAGCCACCCGAAAATACCGTCTTTATTTTACTTGCGGAAAGTCAGGAAGCCATCCTGAATACCATACTCTCCAGGTGTCAAATCATTCCTTTTAAACCGATCGAATATCCGGTGCTTCAGGAATATCTGCAAGACCACGCTAAACTGGATAAAGATTCGGCCATGCAAATGGCTTTCCTGGCCCGGGGCAATGTTCAAACGGCCTTATCCTTAGCGCAACAGAACAATGACAAGGTAGCCGGATTATGGCTGGACTGGCTTAGATTGGCGTACAAGGGATACGGACTGGAAATAAATCCCTGGGTAGATCAGTTTGCTAAACTGAACCGTGAGTCCCAAAAAGCCTTCATGTATTATGGTCTCCACTTTCTCCGGGAGATGCTTTTATTTCACCTTAACCCCGGCCATGATATACATCTTCTGGAAAAAGAAAAATTGGCAATGTCGAAGATGAGTAGCTTATTGACTCATCAGTCGATAGAAGGAATGATTTTACTTATTGAAGAGAATATTTTTCATATTGAGCGAAACATTAACAGCAAAATCCTACTGCTGGATAGTAGTATTCGCATGCATTACTTATTACATAATCAGGAAGCAAGTCTCAAAGCCTTGCTTTCAACATCATAAATTACAACCCGATGAGTTGTGGAAGTTGTGGAAAAACAGATGGACTAACGCCGAAAGGCTGCAACAGTAACGGAGGCTGTGCTACCGGCAGCTGTAACCGGCTCAATACATACGATTGGCTTTCAGCACGGACAGACCTGGAAGACTTCAGCTCCTTTGAATTTGTGGAGGTTAGTTTTAAACACGGTGCCCGCAAGGACTTTTACAAAATGCCTCCGAACATGCTAATTGACACCGGCGAAATGGTCGTTGTTGATAATGGAGGGGGATATGACGTAGGTAAAATTTCCTTAAGTGGCCAACTAGTGGCGTTGCAAATGAAAAAGCGCCGCATGAACCGCGATCGTATCGTCAATCCCGTCATCAGACGAGCCAATCATCGCGACCTGGAACGGCTTGAAGAAGCAAGAGCATTAGAAAAAAAGACCCTCGTAAAAGCCAGAGCCATCGCCCGTATGCTCGATCTCCAAATGAAAATAGGCGATGTCGAATACCAGGGAGACAAACGCAAGGCAACCTTCTACTTTACCGCCAATGGGCGGGTAGATTTTCGTGAATTGATACGCCATTATGCCAAAGAGTTTCGGGTAAAAATTGAAATGCGGCAAATCGGATCCCGGCAGGAGTCTTCCCGAATTGGCGGTATAGGATCTTGTGGGCGAGAACTTTGTTGCTCTACCTGGTTAACCAGTTTTAAAAGTGTCTCGACCAGAGCTGCGCGCTATCAAAATCTGGCCATTAATCAATCCAAACTCTCTGGTCAATGCGGGCGACTTAAGTGCTGCCTTAACTACGAGCTGGATCTCTATACCGAGGCATTAGATCACTTTCCTATGAAAGCTGAATTGCTAAGATCTGGGAAGGGAAATGCCTCTTTGATAAAAATCGACATCTTCAAAAAATATATGTACTACACACTGGAAGATCCCCGTGGTCGAATCAGTATGCTAACCTTAACTCCTGAACGGGCGGCTGAAATATTTAGCTTGAATAAAAAAGGAGTGATCCCGGATGAAATCGAAGATTCCGTAAAATCATCAGAGGCTGTCGAGCCCATCGTAGATTTTGAAGATGTAACCGGTGGTGTCGAACTTAAAGACGCTCCAAAAAGAAAGCGAAGAAAAAAACGCCGTACTGGAAATAGACCCCCCGGCCCTCAAAACGAGCAGCAGCGAAAGAAACCGGCTGGAAATCAAAAATCAAGAAGAAGACCAAAAAAATAAAACGAGAAAATGCAATATGATCTTACTATCATCGGGTCAGGACCCGGTGGTTATGTGGCAGCTATCAGAGCTGCTCAATTGGGAATGAAAACGGCTCTGATTGAAAAATATGATACGCTGGGAGGTACCTGTCTAAATGTCGGCTGTATACCCTCCAAAGCACTACTAGATTCTTCAGAACACTATCATAATGCTAGCGAGCACTTTGCTGCTCACGGTATTAAAGTAGGTTCACTGGAAGTTGATTTAGCCAGGATGATCGAACGAAAAAACGAAGTAGTTAGCCAGACGGTAGGGGGAATCGATTTTCTGATGAAAAAAAATAAAGTGGATGTATTCCACGGGGTTGGTGCTTTTAAAGATGCTCATACCATCACCGTTACCGACAAGGGGGGTGATCTCAAGGAATTGACCACCAAAAAGACGATCATTGCCACGGGTTCGAAACCGATAACACCAGCCGCCTTTAATTATGACAAGAAGAGAGTCATTACCTCGACGGAGGCTCTGGAGATCGAGAAAGTACCGAAGAAAATGGTGATTATTGGTGGTGGAGTGATAGGATTGGAATTAGGATCGGTGTTTGCCCGGTTAGGAACAGAAATAGTGGTCGTAGAATATTTAGACCGGATTTTACCCGGTATGGATAGTGACTGTAGTAAGGAACTTACCCGCTCACTCAAGAAATTGGGCATGACCTTTCACCTGAAACACATGGTGACTAAAGTGACTCCGGCAAAAAGTAACGTCAAAATCGAAGTACAAAAGAGAGACAGTGACGAGACATTCGAAATTACCGCCGACTATTGCTTAGTAGCCATTGGCAGAAGACCATATACGGAAGGACTACAATTGGAGAACGCATCCGTATCCCTAGATGAAAAGGGACGGGTCATTGTGGATGATCACCTGCAAACAACTCATCCGGATATTTTTGCTATTGGTGATGTGATCCGGGGTGCCATGTTGGCGCACAAAGCAGAAGAAGAAGGAATTTTGGTCGTAGAATATCTGGCTGGACAAAAACCACACATCGATTATAATTTGATTCCTGGTGTTGTCTATACCTGGCCGGAAGTGGCCTCCGTGGGTAAGACCGAAGATGAACTTAAAGAACAAAAAGTTGAATATAAGGTCGGCAAATTCCCGTACAAAGCTCTGGGAAGAGCTCGTGCCAGTATGGACATAGATGGAATGGTGAAAATCCTTGCAGACAAAACTACCGATGAGGTGTTAGGGGTGCATATCGTTGGAGCACGAGCTGCGGATATGATTTCCGAAGCGGTAGTCGCCATGGAGTACCGGGCATCAGCTGAAGACATCGCACGTATGAGTCATGCCCACCCCACCTATACGGAAGCTATCCGGGAAGCGGCGCTCATGGCCACAGATGACCGGGCATTACATATCTAAGACCTGTTTGAATTCGTTACTGAGCCTCGTATCACAAGTTCTTTTTGCCTTATACTCCTCCGGGTCCGGCATTAATAGTACAGCTAAATATGTAGCTTTTTGGTTCAGTTATGAGCCAGGATATTCTCGGTGAGCCAAAACAGATAAAAAATTCAGTTCTATCCTCGGTTTACACCAGGCAGCTACGCTTAGATCCCATGACGCAATAAGGAGGGCATGCTGTGGCGTTGTGAAATAAAATACCCTTCATGATGCGCCTCATGATCATTATCTGGTTGGGAATTCTTGGGAATGTTGGAAATGCCCAGGTGATCACTGTCGGACCAGGCGGTGATTTTTCCAGCCTGGAAATGGCAGAGTCCACCATTAATGCCGGTGATACGGTGCTTTTACTAGATGGCATCTATACAGATGGAACCCAGTTTTTAGAAGCGTTGCACGGCACGATCAGCGCTCCCATTGTGATCAAGGCGCAAAATAATCATCAAGCTATTTTTAGAGGCGGTACGGAAGCGATCCACCTGATTAATTGCACATTCCTGGAGTTGCATGACCTGGTAATAGAGCAGCAAACAGGCAATGGAATCAATATTGACGATGGTGGTGATTATAGCACACCGACGCATCATATCACTATCCTGAATTGCATTTTCCGGGATATGGCCGGTACGGGAAACAATGATCTGCTGAAACTTTCGGGATTAGATTCATTCCTGATCAAAAATTGCGTCTTTACCAATGGCAGTGCAGGTGGTAGTGGTATCGATATGGTAGGTTGCCATTATGGAGTGATTGAAGACAATTACCTGGATCAGGCAGGCACTTCGGGTATTCAAGCCAAAGGCGGTACCCAGCATCTCCGGATACAAAGAAATATGCTAAAGGATATGGATCAGCGGGCGATAAACCTGGGAGGTAGCACCGGACTACAGTTTTTCCGGCCTCCTCTGTCCAATCCAATTAGTAATGCTTTCGAAGCAGCCGATTTAGAAGTGTTCAGCAATATTTTCATCGGTAGCTGGGCTCCTATTGCCTATGTAGGATGTATTAGAGTGAAAGTCATCAATAATACGTTTTTTCACCCTGAAAACTGGGCCATTCGCATCCTGCAAGAAACTACCGAACCAGGTTTCTTGCCCTGTGGAGATAATGAGTTCCGGAATAATGTGGTCTATCTAAGCCAAGATCTGACCGAAGTTAACACGGGTCCCAATACAGATCCTCAGTCATTCATTTTTACCAATAATCTCTGGTATAATGAATCGAGTAGTAACTGGACACCTACGTTGCCTGTGACCGATAGCAATCAAATCATCGGCAACCCTCTTTTTATAGATATCGCTGCAGAAGATTTTAGTATCCCGGCCAATAGTCCAGCTGTATCAGCAGGTAAATCCTTGGCAACGCCCACACATGATTTTTTGCAACACAGTTTCTATAATCCCCCATCGATCGGCGCTCTTGAAGGTCATCAATCGGTCACTACTAGTGAGTACCTGGTACAGGACAATGCAATACAAATTGGTCCAAATCCAACTCCTAACTTACTCACTATGGATGGAGACTTTAGCTATGCCACCGTACAGGTGATCAATAACACCGGTCAGATAGTTCTGGATCTATCTGCCGAAGAGACGCCATTGCAAATTAATCTGGAAGGTCTTCCTGAGGGAATTTATTTTCTACGTATTGAAAGTAACTTACACCCAAAATTAAATCTGCTGCGTGTGATAAAGCTCTGAACCGGGTCATGGATGGTGCGTCGAGGTTCGATGTTGCTGTTTAAAGGATCAGGATAAACCACCTACCACCACGACAATTTCTCCTTTCACTTTGTCTTTTGCTTCCGCCCAGTTATGCAATTCCTGAAGAGATCCTCGTACCACTTCTTCATGCATTTTACTTAGTTCCCTGGACACAGAGGCTGGTCGATCAGCACCGCAAACGACTATCAATTCACTCAGGCATCGCACTAACCGATGTGGTGATTCATATAATATAAAAGTGTCTTCCAAAGTGGCCAGAAATTCAAGTCTGGTCTTCCTGCCCTTTTTGTGGGGAAGAAACCCTTCAAAATAAAAATGATGTGCCGGTAGACCGGAAACAACCAAAGCAGGTACAAAAGCGGTAGGTCCTGGCAGACATTGTACCTCAATACCGGCATCGAGACAAGCCCGGATCAATAAATATCCGGGATCAGAAATGCCAGGAGTTCCGGCATCGGTTATAAGCGCAGCCGATTGTCCGGCCACCAATTGCTGAACCAATCCACTAACCACCTTATGCTCATTCTGGACATGATAGGACCGAAATGATTTACTAATCTCTAAATGCTTAAGTAGTTGTCCACTAACGCGA
>JAGQWV010000377.1 GCA_020437045.1 Saprospiraceae bacterium
TCCGCTATCGGTCAAATAACTCATCATGCATTCATAGTTTCCTTTCCATTCATGCACAACTTCTCCCTTTCGGTTAACGAGATAGGTCTTGGATGAGTTTGGTTCTTCGTAAAGGATATAGGCCTCAGTTAATCCTTCTTCTCTTTTAATTAATCCCCTGGGCATCCCAAGACCTCCCATGTTCCGGTCCGGTTTTTCGTTTGTATTTTGCTCATGGTCTTCTTTGTTACCAGTGCTTGTACAGCCTGTACTCACGGTTATGAGAACTGACATCAGCAGGAGAGTTAAACATCGGGAATCCATATTTTTTTGAGGTTTAATTAATTAGTGATTGATAGCCGGTAGATCGAAATCCGGTTGTGGCTGAAGCACTTCCAGCTTTTTGTGAGTTAGTGCTGGATCATCTAAGGCAATGTGGGTTGCCCTGAAAGTGGCATGAATAAAATTGGATATGGGTTGGGGACTGGTGCCGTCGGGCATCTTCAGGGTGCCGGCATAGGGAGTGAGATAATCCCAAACAATGTCCCCTTGGGGAGTTACTTCAAAATAGCGGCCTTTTGCTCCCTCAGTGATAAAGGTATTTCCATTGGCTAACCGATGAGCACCAGAAATAAATGGGGACCAGAAGGACACAGTATCAGCAGCTACATATTGCCATACCGGGGCATCCGGACCAAAAGCCTTATCATCCTCCAGCGTATAACTGCCATCGACTTGTTTCGGAGTTTCGATCTCGAAAATAGCCGAATGGGGTGGGCCACCACCGGGTACATTATTATTAAATACTAATAAATGTCCGGCTCCCGGATAATCCTGGGGTATCCATCGGACATCATGTTGACCACCTAGTTTCGTATCCGTTGAATCTCCCCGGTTGTAGTTTTGCGGATTTCCCCACCTAAAGAGGAAATCACCTCCTTTCTTATATCTGCCTCCGGAATGACTGGCAGCTTCGGCGGTGGTAGTACTATGATCAAGGATAAATATCTCACCAAGATTCGGTGAACTCAAGACAATCTGATCCAGCTCTGGGTGATAATCAATAGCGTTAAAGTGAAACATATCAGCCCCCCGATTGTCGATCGTGGCATTGGTGACAGCATTATTAGCTGCTTTTTGTTTGTCGAGTTCTTCCTGGGTGACCGGCTTTGGAAGACTGTGCCCCAAATTGACATTGAGCAGTCCGGGGTGTTCATTAGGTCTCCCAAAATTCTTTTTAGTAGAATCTGTATCTTGAATCAAATGATCCCACAAGTGCCATTCCCAGACGATTTCACCTTCGTTCTTTCCTCTGGGTTTTATCTCCACGATGCTTTCCGACCAAACACCGGCTTTGGTTATTTTATCACTGGACCTACCCGCTTCCAAAGCCTCATCAACAGTTTTTCCCTCCCAGGCAATGGCTAAAATATTACCATTGGGCATCAGGGCCATATCATGGTGAGCAAGATGGGCCGGTGTAGCATATCGATACTCCCAGATCAAATCACCACTCCAGGTAAACTCCTGAAAATAGCCGCCTTGCCCTCCACCACCATAAACTGGAGCCAATGGATCCCGGGCTGATCGAACGAGATTTCCATTATCTTTCAGATACATTCCCCCGGAAGGACCATATTGATTATCCCAGGAATGTACAACCCTGCCGTCCAGATCTATCAGGTAGGTGTGACCAGATGAAAGTGTATTAAATAAAATATATCCTCTCGTTGCTTCAAGCGTTTTTAAGACCAGACCTCTTTTCATTTTTAAGCCTCCGATATCCGGAGGCGGAGGTCCATCATGGGCATCATCTCCGGAATTTGTTTTCTTACAACTGCTTACGACCAAACAGATAAGCAATAAAGAGCATAAGCTGCGTAGGTTTTTATACATTGATTTTGTATTTATTGTTGATTGCGTACAGGGGGATCGAATAAAATTCACCTTTAAGTAAGGAGAAGGAAAACAGTAAAGGAAAAATCTGCAAAAAGTTGATTTCGTCAGGTGATCGAGTTGGATGGACTTTTAGAAAAGCATAACAGCAATAAAGTAAAATATACTTTAATTGGCTCATTGGGAACAGAGGCTGCGGGTTTGTGTTCGCGAGTCTTCCTTAAATCTAATAAAAAAAATCTCCTTGTAAAAAGGAATATAAAACTTATAGAAAAGTTTCTTAGATTACAAGGAGTAAACACTCATCTGATATTCATGTGGGACAGTCCATGGAGTAGGAAAAATTCATCAGATAGTTTTGACTGATAAGATTAAACATTACGAATCACAAAAAACCATACAATCATGTCCATTAAAATCATTGGTGCTGGATTTCCCCGTACAGGTACGAATACGCTTAAGGCTTCTCTGGAAAAGCTGGGATTTGTGAAAACC
>JAGQWV010000378.1 GCA_020437045.1 Saprospiraceae bacterium
AACAAACAAAATTAAATACTTCTCCCATTCAAAATTAGCAGTACCCACTAAATGTGACCAAGGACCTTTAAAATCTCTAATTTAAAATATTAATTCTCTATTCTTTTTTTTACCGGAAATATCATCGGCATACTTCCGAGGTAACTTGCCGGAAAGAAATTAGGTTTTACATTACGGAAGCCTTATGACAGTCTAAATCTCTAACATCAGGTCAATTTTATCACATAGAAATGTGCAACAGTATCGATTATTTCCCTGTGGCATATCCAATATTTTGCTACATTGATCTTCAAAATAGATTTATAAAATTGAAAAATAAAAATTGCGCCAATTCGTATATCCCGAGCTTACTATTGCTCATCTCCATATTAATTCCGGCATGCAATCAACCAGAAAAAAATTCTGGAGTACAGACAGAGTCAATTCCGGAAAATAAAACTGAATATAATGTTGCTGCCTACATATGGCCTTCCTGTCATCATGACGAACGCTTTGGAGATATGTTGTGGCCGGACAAAACCGGCGAATGGGAAATCATTCAAAAAGGAACTCCCCGATTTCCGGGTCATTACCAACCCAAAGTTCCTCTGTGGGGCTATGAAATGGACAATAACCCCAAGGTCATGGAAAAATGGATTGACGCAGCAGTCTCTCATGGAGTAAATACATTCATTTTTGATTGGTATTGGTTTGATGACGGCCCGTTTCTGGAAAGCTCTCTAAACGATGGATTCCTGCAAGCTGCCAACCGGGATAAAATGAATTTTTATCTGATGTGGGCAAATCACGATGTAAAACAAAATTACTGGAATGTCCATAAATACCAGAATGATGACCATCAGCTGTGGGATGGAGCGGTAGATTTAGAAAACTTCAAAATTGTTGCAGACCGGGTCATCAACAATTATTTTAAACAACCGAATTATTTTAAAATCAATGGTGAACCTGTCTTCTCTATTTTTAGTCTCCAAAATTTGACAGAAGGTTTAGGAGGAATCGAGCCAACCAGTGAAGCACTGGAATACTTCCGGTCCAAAACGATGGAAGCTGGCTTTCCGGGATTACATCTGCAATTGATCACTTATGGCTTGCCTACCAAAGAGCGATTGGAAACGCTGGATAAATTAAAAATCACCAGCCTCACCCAATATAATTGGGGTTGGATGAAGGAACCGGATTATATAAAATGGGCGACCCGCGCTATTGATATCAGAACGCAGTGGGATGAAGCACTCACAATTCCCTTTTTTACCAATGTATCGATCGGTTGGGATGATACACCCCGGTTTCCGGCCAAAGATGAAAATGATATTGTTCGATTTAACAAATCGCCACAAAGTTTTGCCGCATTTCTGGAAGAAGCTAAAGCATATTGTGACCGGCATCCCGAACAACCGAAATTAATCACTATTTTTTCCTGGAATGAATGGATTGAAGGTGGTTACCTACTTCCGGATATGAAATATGGATATGAGTATTTACAGAAGGTAAGAGACGTCCTGGATGGAACTTTTGAAAAATAAATGGTTCTTATTCACTTTTTGATTGACATCTAAAAAAGATTAAAAAGGTTCTTATTCATTTTTTTTAGCGGGTAATTGAAAAAAACTTACCAAGACTAAGATACCTAGTTGTAGTTTTTCGCTTTTTGCTTGATCAAAAAGCTGGCAAAAAATCAAGCCCGTTAATAATAACTTAACACCCTGTACGCTTTTGGCATCCTCGCGCAATCAGCGTCGTTCGGTCAGCTTTTATATAGTTCTTTTTTCTTCATTCTAAAGGGTGGAGTGGCTGAAAATCAAATCCTTTAGGAGTATATTTCTCTTCTTCCTTAGGAAGAATCTCCATCGTTTACAATGGGTATCCTATTTCCCAAACGTGACCAAAAGGATCTTTTAGTTTTCCTATTCGCCAAAATTCCTCTGTGGTCATTGGGCAAATTACCTGGGCACCAAATTGGATGGCTCTTTCAAAAAAAACATCGGCATTTTTTGTCGATAAAATGATTCTTACCGGGGTACCCTTTACCGTCTCTGGCGAAAAGTTTCCATTTTCCGGTTCTTCATCTCCAAGCCAAAAGTCAGCTCCGTCAATGGCTATATTGGCCATCAATTTTCCTTCTTCCAGATCAAATCTCTTCAGCACACTTGCATTAAAGGTTCTTTGGTAAAAGCTCAGCGCATCCGTAGCTTTTGTAACCGTAAGAAATGGAGTGATCGCGGTAGATTTGATTGACATCTAAAAAAGATTAAAAAATGTTAAACGTCAAAAGCTTTCCTTTTTGCTTTCTGATATGGTCAGGATGTTGGGATGTAAAATTTTGGAGATCTATATCTCACTTCCATGGCATGTCTACCTTTTGTTTAACGGCCTCATTCCTTTTCCACAAAATAGACTTTTACTATTTTATTATTTTCGATCTTGTAAATAGCGACAGCCTCCAAATAATCGACTCCCGGAATTCCGGTAATTCGCTCCTGATCAATGACGGTATTACCTGAAACAATCCTATCGACAATTTCCACATGCAAATCCGGGATCTTGGCAAACCAATCCTCGTAACCGGGTCTGATGTTCGCCTTTCCCTTGTCTGTCAGCGTATTCGGAAAAGCATATAACTCAACATCTTCAGCATATGGAGCTAAAAACGCCTCCATATTTCTGGCATTATACCCATTTACCTGTTTTTGAACCAGGTCTGCGGGAGTTTCCATTATAATGGAATCCACTGGCAGCATATATCCATCTTTGATGACCAATTCAAGATCTTTGATGGCGTTGATATCTTCCAGAGGATTACTGCTCAGTACTATTAGATCAGCACTTTTTCCGATATCTATACTTCCCAATTCCTTTTCTTTTCCGATGGCTTTGGCCGCATTAATCGTGGAAGCAGTGAGCAATTCAAGATTGGACATCCCCGATTTTTGCATCGCGGATATTTCCTCAAAAAAAGAAGAGCCGTGTAGCGTTCCGATATTCCCGGCATCTGTACCCGTAGAAATAGAGATACCTTCTTCACGAAGCAACTTTAAGTTTTCCAATTTGATACTATCCTGGATCATACCTTCCTCCAGGATCTTTGGCAGATAGGGTTTTAATTGCTCAAATATATTCCCCGGAGGAAAATGTCTGGAGTCAAATAAAGAACCCAATGTCACGGGATTCGCAAAATTAAAATCCTCATCTGAAAAGGATGTATTCTGAACAAAGGCCTTATTGTAATTGCCCGAGACTACCAGTGTTGGTATATATGTCACGTTATTTTCGCGAATTAAGGCTATGAAATCTTCGTCAACGGGATCGTCAATACTATGGACGAGAATATCGGCACCGGCTTTTACAGCTAGCTTGGCCGTATTTAATTCTGTTGCATGGACGGCGACTTTAAGTCCATGATGATGGCTTTCTTCAATGGTTGCAGCCACTATATCATAGGTTGATTCTGCCGTCTGCGTCGGTAAAGTAATATACCATATCTTAATAAAGTCCGGATGATAGGGTATTTCTTTCCGGACCAGCGATCTGGCCTCGTCTGCCGAATGAACTTTTATAATCGGCGAATCTTCAATCTGAAATTCTTCTGGCTGATAGGTAGAAATCAATGGCCCGGTCAGGAAAATGTTGGGATAGCCGATCGTATTATGAAAGGTGTCCCGAATATTAAAATTATAAAACGGACCGCCCATATCGATGACTGAAGTGATCCCGCAACGTAGATATCGCTTCAGCAGATCTCCTGCATTTTCTCTTAACCAGGATATTTCCTGTTCGTAAGATCGATAAGCAGTTAAATTAATGACATCTGGTCTTGTATAAATACCACCAGATTGAAAAAGATGAATATGGGCATCAATCAATCCTGGGATTAACCATTTTGAGGTACCGTCCAATTCTTTGACACCGGTATCATTTTCCAGATGATCACTGATATCTCGAATTATGCCGCCCTCGATAAAAACATCTGCTTTCCTAACTCCTCCATCCAGGACATTAACGACGGAAATATCCCGGATCATTAAATCATTCACCTGGGCAAAACCTATACTAAAAGTCCACGATAGGAGCATTAGCAAAGGATAAAGTACCTTAATTTTTACGGTTTCAATCATAAAGACTCTGTCAGGAATTATCTTTTAATTGACATTACTTTAGTCAAGATACCAAGATTTTTATCAATAAGATACGGTGACCTACAGTATCCAAGAATTGCCTAGAACCCAGTCGAGAAAGCAAAGACTCTGGTTGGTGACCGAATTATACTTACCATCCCCGTTAATGCGTATACTGTTCTTCCGTAACTTTTTCCATCCACGTAACCACGGCACCACCTACTTCCTCCTGAATGGCTATATGGCTCATCGCTTTGGTTAACGATGCGCCATGCCAGTGTTTTTCTCCAGGAGCAAAATACACAACATCACCGGGTTGGACTGTTTCTATAGCGCTGCCAGCCTTTTGAATCCAGCCTAAACCTGACAAGATAATCAGCGTCTGCCCGGCGGGATGGGTATGCCAGGCCGTTCTTGCTCCCGGTTCAAAAGTTACTATTGCTCCCGAAGCCACTGTGTTCTCCTGCTTGGGAAAAAGAGGATCGATTCGCACGGAGCCGGTAAACCAAGCATCAGGGCCTGGTGCAGAAGCCTGCTCACCATTTCTTATAATCAACATAGTTATTATCTATTTTAAAATTTATATGATTAGAATTCCGATGAAATGATTCACACTCCTGAATACACAGGAAAAATACTGGCCTCGCCATAATCCATGATCGGAGCCATATTTTTTAATATTTCCATGTCATCATCGGAAATGCTAAAATCCAATTGGGCATTATTACGCATGTGATCGGGATTAGCCGTTTTTGGCAATGGTAAAAGTCCCAGTTGAAGGTCATAACGTATACTTAATTGAGGTATAGACACATGATACTTTTCAGCCATCCGGGCTATTATTTCATTTTTAAATAATTCGCCATGACCTATGGGAGAATAAGCTTCCACGAGAATATCATGTTGCTGACAGAAGCGAATGAGTGATTCAGGTGTATTACTTATATGCGCTAAAATTTGGTTTACCATGGGCTTTACCGTACAGGTTTCCAAAATGTTTAGAATATCGTTTTCTTCAAAATTAGAAAGTCCGATGGCTTTAAGTTTACCTGCTTTATAAGCTTCTTCCAATGCCTTCCAGGCTTGCCTGTTTCCCGCAAAATAACGGTCATCTCCCTGATACTTCATCCAGGGTTTAGGACTATGAATAATCATCAGATCGATATAGTCCAGCCCTAATATTTGTAAAGATCGATCGATAGCATCATGTGCTTCTGCATACGATTTCACTTCTGCGGCCAGCTTAGTCGTGACAAATAGAGTCTCTCTCTTTACTCCACTATCTCTCACACCCCGACCCACGCCTTCTTCATTTTGATAGGCCTGGGCGGTATCAATATGACGATATCCAATTTTAACCGCCTCTTTGACCGCATCAACAACTTTATCATTTTCGATAAACCATGTACCAAGTCCTATCTTTGGAATTTTCACTCCATTGTAAAGTTTATAATCCTCTTCTAAAATCATGACTTTTATTTTAATTTAATTTTTTGGGCAGCTCTTCCAGATAGATCCACCGCTTAATATTTTTAAAATTTTTTAATTAGTTTTCATATTCCTGATCAGTAACAGCTGCCTGCCAATCGACAATTCCTCTGTCTATATTCGGCACAATGTAGATCTGTTGCAGGCCTGCATCTGCACTGGCTCCATGCCAATGAAGGACATTAGGTGGACATTGCACCACATCTCCCTTTTTAATCCTCTGCTTCGGCTCTCCTTCGATTTGATGGTAACCCACTCCATCCGTAATGATTAAGATCTGACCACCGGGGTGCGTATGCCAATTGGTCCTTGCTCCGGCTTTAAAATACACATTGCCAGAAACGGTGTTATAAATGGAGTCCAGTGAAAATCCGAAGTGAAATGCCTCACCGGTAAATAATTCAGTCGACCCTCTTTGTCCCAAAGGAAAAATGAATGACAAAACGTCAGGATCCTGCTCGGGTACACGGCTATATTTCTGCACGTCACCTGGTTGGCAAGACAATAAGGCAATCACCACCGATAAAACACTCACAAAGCTGCTGATCTTTAATTCACCTTTTTTCATGATACAAATTTAGGGAGCAACCATGCGCAATATGTAACATATTTCACTGTAATAATATCACATATTACGTATTTTGTCCTTTATAGACCCATGGAAGAAAAAATGGAAAAGAATTCAAGAATTGTCTTAATGGAAGTTACTGATGGAAAAAAATTCGTTGCAGATTTTCGGGAGGTATTCCAAGGTCACTACCACACCCATCTATTTTGTCATCGAGGGAGCATCCGGTTTCTGTTTAAGGAAGAAGATCTGTTATGCAAAGGCGGTGAGTTCTTGTTCTGGTTTGCTGACAGCCCCTTATCGACATTGACTTACACAACCAACTTTAAGGCAAGCGTATTACTGGTCGAGAGAGATTTTCTTATGGATAATAGCCCGGATCAAGGCTGGAGCATCGACGCACTTATATATTCGAGAGAGCATCCTATAAAATCAGTCACCAAGCAGGATAAACAAAGGATTCTAGCCAATTTTAAAAATCTCTTCAATAGGTTTCAGGAATTTAACCATCGCTTTTATGAAGAAATGCTAAGACTACAGATGCAGATCTTCATTTTGGAAATGTGGCATACTTTTGCTAATGTCTACGAACACCATAAACACAGTTTGCAAACCGGCAGCCTCTATGAGCAATTTATCCAATTAGTCCAGGACCATTGTGCGACGCAACGCGAAGTGCAGTTTTACGCCAACCAGCTCTTTATATCAGCTAAGCATTTAAATTTTATCTGCAAATCCACCACAGGTATTACTGCCTCGCAATGGATTGCAAGATATACCAGAGAGCGTATTCTGATTTTATTGCAAAATAAAAACCTAAATATTGCAGAAATTGCCGATAGCATGGAGTTTTCCAGTCCTTCCTTTTTTACCCGTTACGTAAAGAAACTTTTAGGAGTTACTCCCAAAGAATATCGTGAAAGACTCGTGCATTAAATACCTCTAGGAGGGTGTTGAAATACCCATCTTGCGCTGACACGAAAACAATATTATTTCACACGAAAGAGGATAAGCCGTTCTCGTCGTTTTTGACTTCGTTGATTCTCAGTCAGTTACCACATGGTATCTTCCTTCGCCTCGCCTCGTCAAAAAACAACGATTGACGGCTTTAGCATCAAACTGAGTATTTCAACATCTTCCTAGATGAAAAAATGATATTGGAGTATTACGAGGCCTGATAGCCATTTATTTACTTGACCGAGAGCTGACTTAACTGGATATTCAATAATATAAAAAGGGCACAGAATATAATTATACTGAACGTTTAGGATCAGTAAGGTAATACAAATTATTACCTTTAAAATCCGGAACCTGGCCCTTTTTAATCATGGCCTTCCATTTTCTGATCTTTAGAAAAGCAAACAGCGGATTCCAGAAACGCTTTACCAGATCTAAGTATTCCAGGACAACCTCTTGCTCACCAATCTCTAAAAGATCACGTGCCAACGACATATTTGGACCAAAAGATCCTAATTGTGGCGACCCTTTGGACTTACCTGCCTTTAAAAAATAATCTTTTGCTTTTTCCAGATCTTTATGTTCAAGTGCTATCTTTCCCAGAACCAGATTGGCATGATGTATCGCATTTCCATAATTCCAGTCAGAGCGATGTTCTTCTGCCAAATCCAGGTATTCCTTGGCCAGTTTTTCTACTTCAATCCAGTTCTTTGCTTCATATTCTACTTGCAGCAAGCTGCCAATCTGATGAAATCTATCCAGCGTCATAAACTATATAATGATATAATTATGTCTATAGTAAATATTAGCCTGCACCTGGAAAGAACGTCGCGAGGCCACTCTTTTAAAATTATAACTTTTTATCTACATTTTCAAGTAGAAAAAGGATTCATTTAAAATGAAAGAGGAAATTGTCTTTTAGGAAATAATCGTCCATCAACATAAAGCAGATCGGTATTAAACAGGGCTGACCCTGATTAATCGTTCTCCAGACTTTCAATTTTCATTTGGGCGTGGTTATTAGCAGGATTTAGTTGAAGCGATTTCTTATAATTATCGATAGCCTCTTCCTTTTTTCCGAGCATCTCATAAGCCTCTCCCAGGCTATCAAAAGCATTGGATGAATTAGGAAAGTTTTCCGTATTTAAAAGAAAGAATGCCACCGCCTTTTTCTCAGCCTCTTCTTCTCTACTTTGCAGCATGCTGTAACCCACCCGGTTTACCAGGTATTCCGGAGGTTTGAAATCCCACGAAAGCCGATGAGAAATCGTTTGAAAATGCTGAACCAATTGCGCTGTACTTTCAATATCCCGATAAGATATTCCGTAGCCAGCAAAAATGGCAGAAATTCCATTATAAAATGCAATTGTCGGTACCGAGCCGTGGTTTTCATCTTCGAAGTATTCCAGTTTTCCGGGAAATTCACCTTCACATTTACTATTTAAAGCTTCGTACAGCCTTACATGCCGATCCCGGTTTCTGATATTTCTTTTACCCCAATTAGCTGTTGCCAAATAAATATAACGCCTAAATGAATTTTCTGTTAAGGAGTCTAATTTCTGATCCATCGTTTGCGCATCCCAGGTACCAAAACTCGGATCAACAGCAATAAAAGCATTGAAAAGTGTTTCCTCTTTCATATAAGCATGCGTTGCCAGTAGGCCTCCCAGGGAATGTCCAAATAAAATACGGTATGGATCAGTACGATAATTTTGATCAATTTCAGGAATAAGTTCATCTTCCAGAAAATTCAAAAATCTATCTCCACCTCCTGAATCATTGGTCCTCGTCGTAATAATTTTATCAGGCGTAAAATCTCTTCGTCGGTTGACATTCTTTATAGCTACCACAATCATTTCGGGAATCCTGATATTACCATTATATCCATAACTCATGTAATTTACCATACCGGTTATTGATCGGAAATGAGCGCTTCCATCCAGGACTAACAGCACCGGATATCGCCTATATAATGTTCCTTCTTCACCATACGACTCGGGTAAGCCAACCCAATATTCCCGGTCCTCATCTAAAACATCCGAGTGAATTATATGGGTAGTCCCAATAACAATTTGTCCGGTCTCTTGCGAATGCGCCCCACCAAATCCCAGAAGGAAAAATAAAGGGACTAATATCTTTTTGCTCATATTATTAATTTCTGTTCTTCTAAGTGTCAATGCCAGAAATGCCATTTTTACTGACTTATAAACCAGGCACTTTCCGTCGTTTTAACACCCGAACATGAATTTCGTTAAATCTATTTTACTTCTGTTGCTGCAGATAGGTTACCAGAGAAGCCAGTTCTTCGAATGAAAGCGAATTGGCCAGTCCCACCGGCATCATGGAATTTTCCAGTTCTTTCCGATCCTTTATGTTCTTCTTCTCCAGTATGGTGGCCTTTCCGGTGATGTCTCTGATGGTAAGTTCATCAGCAGATTCTGCAGTGATAAATCCCATGTAAGACTTGTCATCATTTGTTTCTACCAGGAAGGAGGCAAAACCCTGCGAAATGGAGGCATTTGGTTTTAGTATGGACTCGGTGATTTGGTCTCGGTTCATGATCGATCCGATCTGTCCCATAAAAGGTCCCTTCTGTACTTCGCCTTTGCTGATACTGTGGCAGGCAATGCAACCCTGACTGGTAAAAAGAGCCTTGCCCACATTGGCATCTCCCTTGAGCTCCGTCACCGCCAGAATAACGTCTTCGATGGAGGATTTGCCCACCTGTCCTTTCTGGCCTTTGATCGCTTCAAAATCCACCTTGACGTCTTCGGAAGCCATCTCCACAGCGGCGGTGCCGAATTCCGCGATGTCCATTCGATTGCGATCATTGAGCCAGGCGAAGTAATCCTTTTCAGCAGGATCCGCACTATTGAACTCCTGGATGAGAAATGACTTAATCTTTTCGGAAGCTTCCCAGCTTATACCCTTGTAATACGGGCCATGCGTATCGGGTCGGGTACTCCACCACCAACTACCGTCATAAGGTGCTTCTTTCTGATATAGTCGTGAAAGAGTACTTAAAATCTCATTTTTCAAATCCTGGTCGTCCTTATGCGTTTTGTAAGCAGCAATAAGACCATCCACAGCTTTTGGACTATGCAGATAACGCAGGGTCCAAAGGGCTAATTTTGGATTGGTTTCAATTGACTTCACCGCAGCATCCACCGCATTTAACGCCACCAGGGAGCGCACAGCCAGGTGCGGCAGAATAATATCTGCATTGGGCGTAGCATGCGGTCCTTCAGTTCCTGTCTCGGGTATTTTTGCGGTAGATGGTACCGGAATCTCTAACAGAGTGGTCGCCGCTGCTTCCTTACCCAACCTGCCAAGACTGACGATAGCCACGGCCTGTACTCTTGGATTGGCATCATGCACAGCATCGATAAAGGGTTTTATCGGCACCGATTCGAGGCAAGTTTTTCTATCTGTTAAGGCCCGAAGCGCAAATTCACGCATTTTGTCCTCCTGACTCAATTTGAGTAATTCCTGAACTCCATCCGAACAAGTAACCTGAGCGTAGGTGTATACACCCGCAACTCTGACCGACAATGGTAAAGTCCGGTCTGCAGCAATTTTTAAAGCGACTGCGGCGGCTTCTTCGCCAGGTCTTTGCAATAGTTCTTGCTGGGCGTGAAATCTGGTTACAGAATTACCGGCTTTTAAAAAGCCCCCGAGATCAGCCACTGATGCAGATTTCAAATCAGGAAATGCCTGGTAGCTCCAGCCTTTCGGCACAACTTTTACTACAAACCCTTTATCAGGACTTCCTTTATACCCGGCCCCATCCCAGGCAGACAGAAACATCCGTCCGGAACCATCGACATCCACATCGGTAATTTGGGAAAGTTTGATAAAATTCTCCTCTTCTTGCCGAAAGCCAGGACCATCCATTGTCAACCGGTGGATGAATAGCTCACTCTGTCCCCAGTCGGCCATCATCGGTACGTGATTGAACTGAACCGGCCACCGGTCGTCATCCATAAAATAGCTACCTGTACCGGAACCACCTCCCAGGTCAGCCAGGGCAGGAATAATTTCATCCGTAAAATTCTTAAACAGGATGGGGTAACCTAATTCGCCGCTTTGCACGTAGTGAATAAATCGAATGTTCCAACCACCGCCATCGTTGGTGTTTCCCCGGGTAAAGATATTCATGAACGGATCGATGGCTACATCATAAATATTGCGGGTACCGTGGGCGTAGACTTCCATTTCGGTACCGTCCGGTCTTACCCTCACGATGCCACCACCCAGCATCGTCATTTTCTGACCGGAACG
>JAGQWV010000379.1 GCA_020437045.1 Saprospiraceae bacterium
ATATATTGCCAGTTTTGCTTCCTCTTTAGGTCCTATACCCTGGGTATTGATTTCAGAAATTTTTCCCAACAAAAACCGGGGATTGGCCATGTCTTTCTCTATTGTCATGCTTTGGATTGGTGTAGTACTGATCACCCAATTCTTTCCCATCATGCTCAATAAACTGGGAGGTGCCTTTACTTTTTGGATTTTTATGATTAATGCGATTATATTGGTGTTATTCATTTGGCAATATGTGCCGGAAACCAAACAAAAGACATTGGAAGAAATTGAAAAAAGCTGGAAAAAAATCTAAAATGGACCTGTCTCAGAAAATTGTGCTGCGAATATACATTGTCATGCTAGTCATTTCATTTGGTACTATACAGACAATGTTTGCCGGACCAGATAATATTGCCATGCAGGCCTTGGTTTCATCGTCCACCGACCTGAATTCAGATTTTTCCAAAGAAAATATAGCAGATGGTCTTATTGCAATCGATGGTAAAGGAGAGTGGGCTTGTCAGGGTGAAACTACCTTCTGGGGTTATATACGCTACCCCTGGATCAAATTAACCTGGGAGGACACGCAGTTCGTCGACCGTATCATTTTGTACGATCGAGCCACCTTAACCGAACATACCGCTGGCGGAACTTTATTTTTTAGTGATGGATCTGAGGTTGTTGTTACTGCCATTCCCAATGATGGTTCGGCCAAACTAGTCACTTTTCCAGCGAAAAAAACAACCTGGATTAAATTTCAAGTGACGGATGGTGATGGTAAAAATCTCGGCCTTTCTGAAATTGAGGTTTTCCCTTCTGAGGAGGGTAGACAAGATCTGGTGGATTGGGTAAATCCTTTTATCGAAACAACCCGCGGACGATATTTCTTTTTCACTCCCGGAAGTTTACCTTTTGGTATGATTGCCACGGCTCCTCATACTCGTTTAAAAAATCAATGGGGCGGAGGATATAATTATAATTCGACCGATATTCTGGGTTTCGGACAACTACATGGATGGATGCTTTCCGGTATCGACATAATGCCTACCACCGGGTTAATTGATCCGACTAAAGGTCATGACGAGTGGAAATCTCCCTTTAGCCATGATGACGAAATTGCCCAACCGGGATACCAACGCGTTTTTCTGAAGAAATACAAGATATGGGTTGAAAATTCAGTGACCGAAAGGGTAAGCTTTTATCAGTTTCGCTTTACGAAGACTGCGAACGCCAATATTCTGGTCAATCTCGGCGGATATTTGGGAAGCACCACTATGACACAAGCGGTTGTCAATAAAGTAAATGACCACAGTATTGAAGGTTCTTTTGTATCCACCGGACGACTTTGGGGAGGTCCGAAGGAAATAAAAGTTTTTTTTGTCATTGATTTTGACAAACCCTTTAATCAAATGAATGGCTGGAAGGATCACCTAAATCTACCTTCCATCAATACTTTTGAAGGAGCTACTACTATCACCCGCAGAGACTCTATGACCTATGGTGATATTACCCAGAGTTATTGGGATTCTCCGGGCTCCGGGGTAAGTTTATCTTATCCGGCAACAGCTGGTGATCTTTTAAAGATGAAAATAGGAATCTCTTTTACCAGCATTGAGAATGCCCGGCAAAATCTGGCAAAGGAATGTAATCACTGGGATTTTGAAAAAGTCCATATGGAGAGTCGTCAGATTTGGAACAATTGGTTAAGTAAAATCGAAGTAAATGGTGGCACCCATCAGCAAAAGGAGAAATTTTATACCGATTTATGGCATGTACTGCTGGGGCGTCAGATTATTGATGATGTCGATGGCAGTTATCCTGATTATACACAGGGAGTGCTGGATTGGAAGTTTACGGATGCCAAAATGATCGTTCACAATTTGCCCAGAAACTCAGATGGAACCGTAAAATTTCACATGTATACCTCCGATGCCCTCTGGTTGACTCAATGGAATCTCAATATCTTATGGGGACTGGGCTGGCCATCGGTTTTGGACGACTTCAGTGCATCCATGGTCCAATATGCCGACAATGGTGGACTGCTGCCCCGGGGTCCATGTGTCGGTGGTTATTCCTACATCATGACAGGATGTCCGGCGACCAGCATGATCGTTAGTGCCAACAACAAAGGCATGCTGACGCGAACAAATCCCCTTCATGCCCTGGAGGTCATTCGTAAAAACCATGAACCGGGTGGCATGATGGGTGACTCCGCCCGGCTCCAATTTTATATAGACCATGGTTGGTGTCCAGGTAATGCAGGAGAAACACTGGAATGGTGTTTTCAGGATTGGGCGGCCGGTCAGATGGCGAAAAAACTTGGTCAGAATCAACTTTTCGAAGCATTCGAACAACGCTCCAGCGGTTGGAAACATCTCTTCAATAGCGAGCAAAGACTTCTCTTTCCCAAGACTGCCGACAGCACATGGTTACAACTGGACCCACTAAGCGGCGAAGGCTGGATCGAAGCCAACGCCTGGCAGGGCAGCTGGTCTGTCTCTCATGACATCCCGGCATTGGCTTCCTTGCAGGGAGGAAATGATACACTCTGCCGCATGTTAAACTTTGCTTTTGAACAAGCAGCCGATGATGATTTTGTCTTTGGCTATGGGAGTGGCTATGTTAGTTATGCCAATCAACCAGGCTGTTCCAATGCCCACGTATTCAATTATGCCGGTCAGCCCTGGTTATCCCAATATTGGGTGCGCAGAGTTAATGAGCAAGCATATGGAGGAATTACTCCCGACCGGGGCTATGGTGGTCATGATGAAGACCAGGGGCAAATGGGTGGTGTTAGTGCACTAATGTCCATGGGCCTTTTTAGTTTAAAGGGAAATACTTCTGCTGATCCACTTTACGAAATCACCAGCCCTGTTTTTGATGAAATAATTATTCATCTTGATCACAAATATTATAGCGGAGATCGATTTATCATCCGTACCCACAATAACAGCGCAAAAAATGTCTATATTCAAAAAGCCCAGTTAAATGGAAAAGATCATCCGGCTGTTTGGTTGAAGCATGAAGATTTTGCCAAAGGAGGAGTACTGGACATCTGGCTCGACCAAAATCCAAATAAGAAATGGGGAACCGTACCATTCCCGGAATAATGGCTCATTAATAAATGAAAAATGAAATTAGGGCTTGGCCTATATAAAAGCCTTTTAAATGATCAAAATTTCCAGTTTGCAAGTCAGGCTGGCGCTACGGATATTGTCGTACAACTCGTTGATTATGTAAAAGGGGAGAACAATCCCTCACTCACCCAAAATTATCTAAGCGGATGGGGAGTGACGAGAAACCATGATAAAATATGGTCTTATGATGAACTTGTTGCCTTACGCAAGCAAATTGAAAGTCATGGACTTCGACTGGCTGCCATCGAAAATTTTGACCCCTCCCATTGGTATGATGTCCTCCTGGATGGGCCAAAGCGAAGTGTCCAGATGGAAAATTTAAAAACCATCATCAGGAATCTGGGGAAAGCTGAAATTCCTGTCATGGGTTACTACTTCAGCCTGGCTGGCGTTTGGGGCTGGTCAAGCGGGAAATCAGGAAGAGGAAAGGCAAATTCGGTCATTTTCGATGCCGAAAGCATAGACTTGCAACAACCGATTCCTCAGGGCATGGTATGGAATATGATTTATGATGAATCAATATCATCAGAGATAATCCCACCCGTATCCAGAGAAACCATGTGGTTCCGGCTTCAGTATTTTCTGGATGAATTACTTCCTGTCGCAGAAGAAGCAGGCGTAAAACTGGTGGCGCATCCTGATGATCCACCACTACCCTATTTGCGAAATACCGGTCGTTTATTTTACACCCCTGCCGAATATGAAAAACTTCTCGAAATCAACGACAGTCCCAATAGTGGATTCGAGTTCTGCATGGGCACCATACAGGAAATGCAGGAAGGAGATATTTACGCGCTACTCGATAAATACTCAGCAAGGCAAAAAATCGGTTACATCCATTTTCGCAATGTCGTGGGCAAGGTTCCAAACTACCGGGAAGCATTCGTTGATGAAGGAGATATTGACATGATTAAAGCATTGCGCATCTTGAGAAAGAATCAATATTCGGGTGTACTGATTCCAGATCATACCCCGGAAATGAGTACTGCCGCACCATGGCATACGGGAATGGCCTTTGCACTCGGCTATATGCGAGGGGCAATGCAAGCACTGGAAAGAGAATGACAACATGGAAAACATAGAATTTCCCACGAATAGATGTACCATATCCGACGACTGGACGTATCATAACATGCCAGTCATCTGGATGGAAAATGACTTCGTAAAAATCGGAATACTGGTTGGCCGTGGAAGTGATATTTTTGAATTCCGCTACAAACCCCGAAACCTCAATTTTATGCTACGGCTGGATAAAGACATTTACAATCCTGCCCAGGTCGTTTCCCAAATCCGGAATACAGAAAACCAGCTGGAAGATTATTATTACGGTGGCTGGCAGGAAGTACTTCCCAACAGTGCTGCGGGATTATATCGCAATGCACAGTTAGGTCAGCATGGAGAGATTTGGATGATTCCCTGGAAGCATGCCATTCTAGAAAACACAGGACAAAGAGTCTCGTTAAAATGTTGGACGCGTCCTTTAAGAGTGCCAATTCTCGTGGAGAAGACGCTGACCTTAACCGCTGATTCTACCAACCTGTCTATCGACGAAAGACTTACCAATGAAAGCAGGACAGATCTCGATATTATGTGGGGGCATCACATCGCTTTCGGTTTGCCATTCTTACATTTAGGTGGTCACATACGAACCAATGCAACACATTTGGAGGCTGAATACCATATGCCCGAACATCGGGTGTATAAACCGGGAGCTTTTGGACAATGGCCGGCCGTTGAGGGATTGGAAGGTAATATGATCAATGCCAGCATCGTACCCCCTGCCGATGCACCTCCCTATGCTGATCTGGCATACCTGTCTGGATTTAAAGAAAAAGCATTTTACGAAATTTATAATCATCATGCCGATTTGGGATTCTCTGTCCATTGGAACCCGGACATTTTTAAGTATCTATGGTATTGGCAAGAACGCTATGCAACCCAAAATGCACCCTGGTGGGGTAAGGCATATGCCATCGCTCTGGAACCCTGGACAACCAAACACCCGAACAACCCTGAAGCAGCCATAGCCAGAGGAGAATATCTAAAAATTAAAGCCGGGTCATTTATTGAAACAAGTCTCAGTACCTCTATCATCGATAAAAAAATGAATCATGATTAAAGCAGACATTTTTTGCGAAGGATTGGATCATCCCGAATGTGTAGCCGTGCATGCGGACAGATCCATCTGGGCGGGTGGAGAAGCCGGACAAATTTATCGCATAAGCCATGATGGTCAAAATGTCGAAATAGTTGCCAATACCGGTGGCTTTATTCTAGGCATTGCTTTTCATCCAAATATGAGCTGGCTGGCTATCTGTGACTTACATAATAAGTGTATCTGGAAATTAGACCTTTCCACTTTTCAACTCTCTGTGTTTGCCTCCGGAGCGGAAGGACATGAATTTAATATCCCCAATTATGCCGTATTTGATAAAGAAGGAAATCTCTATGTGAGTGAAAGTGGTGCTTTTCGGGAAATCAGTGGTAAAATATTAAAATTTGATCCTGACGGCAAGGGAGAAATCTGGCATTCCGGTCCATTTAATTTTGCCAATGGATTAGCAATATCTCCTGACCATAAATATTTGTTTGTTGTCTGTTCGTGGTTGCCCGGGGTGGAAAAAATTTCTATCGAAAGCGATGGTCGGGCCGGAGAAAGGCAAGTATATTGCACCTTACCGCAAACCGTGCCGGATGGAATTGCCTTTGATCAACAGGGGAATTTATATACCTCTTGCTACACACCGAATGTTATCTATAAAACGCAAACAGATCAAACCACAAACGTCTTTCTGGAAGATTGGGAAGGGCATACTTTATCCAACCCCACCAACATCGCTTTCCGAAATAATAAAGAATTATTCTCTGCCAATCTTGGGAGATGGCATATCACGAAAATTGACCTGGATTAGTCGCTTTCAAACGCATTTTTAAATAATTAGAAAATGAAAAAAACAGCAATAGTTACTGGTGGAGTAAAAGGTATTGGCTGGGCTGCCTGCCAGGCTTTACATCGCGACAATTTTAATGTTGTCATTCTCGATTGGGATGACCGGGGTTCTGATCAAGTGATGCATTTAGGTGAGGATTCGCTATTTATAAAATGTGACGTCTCACAGGAGCAAGCGGTAGCTGATGCCATGCAAAAGGTTATTGATCACTTTGGTGCGATTGATGTACTGGTCAATAATGCAGGAATCCAGAGATATTCGACGGTAACCGAAACTACGGTGGAAGAGTGGGACCTGGTGATGAATATTAATTTAAAGAGCGCCTTTCTCTGTGCAAAGCACGCGATTCCCCATATGCAAAAAGTAGGTGAAGGGGTTGTCATTAATGTAAGCAGTGTTCAGGCGTTTTTATCTCAGCAAAATGTGGCTCCTTATACCACCGCCAAAACCGCCATGTTAGGTCTTACCCGCAGTATCGCGGTAGATTATGCACCGGAAGTACGCTGTATCGCCGTTTGCCCGGGTACCATTGACACTCCGATGCTTAGAGATTCACTGGCACTGTCCCCAGATCCCGAAGCTGTTTATGAAGAATGTGTAGATATGCATTTACTTAAACGCATTGGATCTCCCTCGGAAGTCGGTGAATTAATTGCGTATTTAGCGAGTGAAAAATCACGATTTTTTACCGGTCAGGCTATCCGGATTGATGGCGGTCTGGGTATCATGGTAGCCGGAAGTAAAAGAAATTGAAGTTATTTCAACGGAAATTAATGAATAGCAGTAATTGGTGATTTTTATGCTGCTCATCAACAAACGATATTATGACAATCCAAACCGTTTTGCCGTTTCAATGGCCTCTATGGTATTGTTCGCATTCATCTTTTCGAGAATGCGTTGCCGGTGGGTATTAACCGTATGAATACTGATATTAAGCAGATCACTGATCTCCTTGCTAATAAGTCCCTGTCCCACTAAAGATAATACCTCAACTTCCCGCTTCGTTAATTTTGATAAATCCTGTTCTTCCTGCAACCAGGAAAAAGTCTCACCGGTTTGGGTGTTAATTACCTGATTTAATACGCTTTGATGAATACTTTGATTTGGTGATAAATCAACCATACTGAGTGCGAGCCAGACCTTACCGGAACGGTCTGTTTTAAATGCCTTATGCTGTTCAATAACCCGGATACAATCCCCTTTCGGAATTTGAAGGCGATACTCATTGATCACCTTGTAATTCATTAAGGCTTCCCCCGACAATTTAAACTGAAATCGTAGAGCCCTTATTCCTAGCTCCATCAAAATGATGCGATCCTGAGGATGAACAAAGGGGTCAATGGAAGTACTAGAGATAGCCACTTGCTGAGGAATTTTAAACATACTGCTAAAGGTTTCCGAAGCAAAAACATGTTTACGTTGATGCATGTCAAAGACGGTGATCGCACTATGATCGATTTTTGAAAGCTCTTCTAAAAATGGTTTTTGCATTTCAAACCATTCATAATCAAGGTCTTCTTCATTAAACACCTGATAGTGAAGAAGCCCATGGTACTCTTTCGCAAGTTCATCAATTCCCTTCATGCCCGGCCAAAATAATGATAATTCAGTATTTCCATGCGTGATAGAATCCTTTCTCTTTGTAAATAAAATCTATGAAAACAGTACTAGCCAGCCTGATCATTCTTTTATCGATACTAAAACTTGAAAGTCAGACCCAGTCCATTAAAGGTACGATCACTGATCTCCAGTCCCGACAGCCCATCTCGTTTGCTAATATCCAGGTAACGACTGAGACACAAACCAGTGGTGCCGTGAGCGATCAGGAAGGATACTTTGAAATTGAAGGACTTGAACCAGGTAGGTACACTCTGATGGTTTCCTATGTCGGTTACCAAGACCTCACACTTTCCGATATTATTCTGCATGCACACAGTTCGACTGAATTGCACATTGAGTTAGTAGAATCTGCATTCAATCTCGAGCAAATCACTGTAAAACCTGAACTGAATAAGAAAGCGGCAAAAAATGAATTAGCAGCAGTGAGCAGCAGATTGCTCAGCGTAGAAGAAGCCAATCGATATGCCGGTGGGTTTGATGATCCTGCCCGGTTGGCCGCTTCCTTTGCCGGTGTAAGTTCCAGTATTCAAACTAATGGCATCTCCATTCGGGGTAATGCTCCCAAATATTTGCAATGGAAGATGGAAGGGATCGAAATTCCGAATCCAAATCACTTTGCAGATCTGTCGGTGACCGGAGGCGGAGGACTAACCGCCCTAAGTAGCCAGGTGATGGATAATGCAGATTTTCTTACGGGAGCCATGCCGGCCGTATATGATAATGCATTGAGCGGAGTATTTGATTTAGGAATGAGAAGAGGACGAACCGATACCAAAGAATATCATCTGCAAATCGGATTGATCGGTATTGACCTGGCATCAGAAGGCCCCTTATCTTCCCAAAAGAATTCATCGTACATCGTGAATTATCGATACTCGACATTGGGCCTGGTCCAATCCCTTTTACCCGCTGAAGCGGGCACAATCAACTATCAGGATTTATCTTTTAAATTCACTTTTCCCAGTGTAAAAAAAGGCACCATTGAATTTTGGGGTTTAGGTCTTTATGATATTTCCCAGCAAGTTCCAAAAGATGATCCGCTGCAGCGTAAATATATTCAGGATTTTCAAAAACAAAATGTTAGCCAATATATGGGATCCACCGGTATTAAATACCTTCTCTATTTCGACAATAAATTAAAACAGGTACTGAGAACACAGGTGGCTTTTACCACCGCAAATACCGACTTATCCACGGCGGAATTAAATCAAGATCCAATTTTATTCGATAAAAATAAAATCATTAACGGGCAATCGAATGAACACATCCTGATTGAATTAAATACCAAAACCAGTGAAAAACACAGTAATTATACCGGGGTTAGAGTAAGGCTCATGCAATATAATATTGGCTTAAATGATGCCGACGAGCAAGGTAATCTGGTGGAAATAGTTTCAGAAAATGGGACGTCGGAATTATTTAATTTCTATTCAAATTCTATCTTTAGAGTTAATCCAAAAATAAATATTATTGGTGGATTTAATCTTCGCTATTTTCACCTTAATAAAGAATTTTTGACAGAACCAAGAGTCTCCTTATCGGTAAATCCCAATGAGAAAATGTCGCTTGGTGTGGGCTATGGACTACACAGCAGATTGGAACCGTTGTCCTATTATTTTATTAAAAATAATAATGGAACACTTATAAATCGAAATCTAAGCCTTTCTAAAGCACATCATTTGATTGCAAATATCCGGTGGTCTCCAGCAGAACATTATTTGCTAAAAGTAGAACCGTATTATCAATTTTTATTTGATATCCCGGTCACAGAAGATCACCGGCTTTCATTTATCAATCTTGAGAATGATTGGTTTCTAAAAGACCAATTACTGAATAGTGGACAGGGACGCAATCTGGGTTTAGATCTAACTTGCGAACGATATCTGCATAAGAATATCTATGCTATGTTTACCTTTTCCATCTTTGACACAAAATTCCGGTATGATAAAAACTCCCCCTGGTTTAACACCCGCTACAACTCCAATTTTGGGGGCAACCTTTTATTGGGTAAAGAGTTCAATATTGGGCGTCAACATCGAAGGAGTCTGGGTGTCAATTACCGGATCGCTTACCAGGGAGGCTCACCTTATACTCCGGTGCTTGAAGAAACCAGTCTTGAACAACAGGAAATTATATTCGATAATGCTCACCCCTTTACTTCCCGGTTTCCAGCGGCCTGGGTGCATCACTTCACCGTAAATTATGTCGTCAATCGACCAAAAATAACGCATCAATGGTCTTTAAAGATTCTGAACCTGGGAGGATATCGTGAATTTGAAAGCTTTCGGATTAACTTTATTTCTAATCAGATCGAAGAATATCGGGAAGCCTTGGTCATTCCAAATCTCAGCTACAAAGTCAGTTTCTGAAGGATCTACATAATTGTGGAATGACTAAAATCATTGCTAACCATGCAAATGGTCAAGCCCTATGATTAAATTATATCAGCGACATCAGTGCTTCGTCAAATTAGTGTCATATATGTCACACAGAGGCATCTTGGATAGCTAGTTGCTTGTTTCTTAGCTAGGTTTGTACCACTAAAAGTTTAATTGATTATGAACATGTTACGTTTCCACAAGTTTATCCTACTTATTGGTCTGCTAACGACCGCTGTATTCATCAGTTCATGTGATAAAGATGATGATGAACCCGCCCCTACCACTGCAAAAATCCGAGGTAAAATCACTTTGGCCAACACCGATATCTGGGCCCAGTATCAAGATAGCGGAGAGGTACAGCTAACTATATTTCCGGAATTTTCCCTAAATCCACCCGCTGGTTGGGGTGACGTACCCGATGGAGCTTTTGGTCCTGGCGTACCGGGAGGCAGATTTGCTGTTGGTGCTCCCTCCAATGCCCAGAATCCATTTGTCATCGATTATCAGGCCGGATTTAATGTGATCGAATATGAAATGGAAGTGGATCCGGGAACTTACTCTGCCCTGGCACTCGGCTTCCGGCATGATCTGATTACCGATCCCAGCTTAAAGACAGCCACATTGGGTGTGTACTGGGATAATCCCTCTCAGGTAAGTTATGGTATAGTGATTAAGGTAAATGCTGGAGGTAATATTATCACTGTTTTTGACGAACCGGCACCGACGAGTATCACTGTAGAGGCAGGTGATGATATCACAGTCGATTTTAAAGCTGATTTCGCGATCATTCCCCTTTGGTACCGTTAGTATGTTTAATGTTTAAATGCCTGAAAGATGCGCATTCAGGTACTTTGTTATATAGTATGGATGTCCCTTGGCAATTCCCTGATTGGATTTGCCCAGGGACTTTCTGTTTCCAAACAAGGTACGGTATATGGTCTTATTACCGATTCTGAAACCGGCGAACCACTAGCTTTAGCACATGTTCGCGTTAATCCCTTAAACACCGGTTCGGTATCAGATGAAGACGGCCGGTACGAACTCCCTCCCATTCCTGAAGGAGTATATACCCTACAGATTTCTTCGCTTGGATATAATAGTGTAGTCCGCGATTCGATCCGAATAAGTTCTGGAGACCGGCTGGAATTTAACTTTACCCTGGAGCTTACCAGTATTAAAACAGATCAGGTTGTGGTCACTGCCGCCCGCAGAGCCCAGGCCATGTCTCTGGCTCCCGCGTCGGTAGCAACGGTTCAAGCGGCAGAAATAAAAAGCCAGAATCTGCAGACATTCGATCAGGCGTTTGACGGTTTAACGGGTGTACAGGTGACCAGATCCAGCGGTGCAAATGTTCAGGCCTTATCGATACGAGGGGCATCGGAAGTGGCCGGAGGAGGTATTGGCAATAGGGTTCTTCTTCTCATTGATGGCCGTCCATCACTCAGTCCGGAATCGGGCGGGGCGCTTTGGAATCTGGTTCCACTGCAATCCATTGAGCGTATCGAAGTGGTGAAAGGAGCCTATTCATCGCTATTTGGATCCAGTGCCATGGGCGGGGTGGTCAATGTAATTACCAAAAATCCTACAGAAAAATCAAGCACCAGCGGACATCTAAATTATGGTTTCTATAACCGGCCACCCAAAAATTCGGAATATGATGTCGTGGGTAAATATTATACCGCGGAGTTTAGTCACAGTGGTATTTCGGGAAAATGGAAATATGTACTGGATGCCGGGAGAAAATCCAATGATGGGAACCGGCAAAAATCCGCATTTGATCTCAATCACGCATTTGGTAAATTTATTTATCAGCCCAATTTTAGAGACAAATTGACTTTTACCGGAAATTTTAATCAAATAAAAAATGATGCTCCGGCCACCTGGCTAAATTCACGACTGGCATTTACCGTAGCCCCACATCGATTAGATGATTATCAGAATAAAAAAGAATACGTAGCTGACTTAAACTATCAGTCGTTGCGAAGTGGTAATCTTAAATACAATAGTAGAATTTATTATTATCGAAATTTCTCTTTTTTCACTTTTAATGATGACCCCGACAACAAAACAGATACTAATGTAAATTTTGGCAAACAAACAGTCGATGAAGAAACGGTTGTTACCGATCGCATCGGTACGGCATTTCAAGTGGATTATCACGTTCCCCAGCATTATCTGATTGGGGGCTTTGATTTCAAGGGTGATTTCGTCGACGGCCAACCCGATACCGTACTCTACGGACGGCACCGATCTACCAGTATAGGAGTTTATGTACAAGATGAAATTCCGTTGGGGAAAAAAATAATTTCTACCATTGGTCTTCGCTACGATTATTTTTATCTCAATACCGCATTTAACGAAGCAAATTTCAGCCCTAAATTAGCCACTGTTTATCAGCATAATGATCATCTGT
>JAGQWV010000380.1 GCA_020437045.1 Saprospiraceae bacterium
AAATATTGCCTTCGACGACTTCGGAAGCTAGTGGTAGCCTTTTGGGGTTAAATCATTCAGTCGATGGTCTATGATCAGATCTGATTCCCGAAATAATGCTGAGTAGCTACGGTTTGTTGTATAGTACTGTGGATAAGTTTTACACACTCTTTGCCATTTAGACTTTATCTTCGCGTCAATTTTTTGAGTTTTTTATGGTATGATGAATCCCCCGAACAGATATCTGATCACTTCAGCATTGCCATATGCTAATGGTCCTTTACACATCGGACATCTGGCCGGTGCATATTTACCAGCTGATGCTTTTGTCCGATTTCTTAGATTATCAGGAAAAGATGTGGCATATATCGGAGGATCGGATGAGCATGGTGCAGCAATCAAAATTAAGGCACTTAAGGAAGGAGTTACCCCCCAGGAAATTGTGGATAAGTATCATGCCATGATTAAAAAATCCTTTGAAGAAATAGGGATTTCTTTTGACATTTACCATCGTACTACTGCCCCAATCCATCACGAAACATCGCAGGACTTTTTCCGTACCCTCTATAATAACGGGGCCTTTACCGAACTTGAAAGTGAACAGTATTATGATGAAGAAGCAGGTCAGTTTTTGGCGGATCGCTTCATTATAGGCACTTGTCCTCGTTGCAAGCATCCGGAAGCATACGGTGATCAATGTGAAAACTGTGGATCAACTCTTAGTCCGACGGAATTGATCGACCCCAAGTCAACCATTAGTGGCAGTACTCCCGTGCTAAGAAAGACAAAACATTGGTATTTGCCACTGGAGAAACATGAAGCCTGGCTTCGGGCTTATATTACCCAGGGAATGCTTGATGGTAAGGAGCATCATTATCCTGAAGATTGGAAAAAGCACGTAATCGGGCAGTGCAAGTCCTGGCTTGATGCCGGACTACAACCCCGTTCGATTACGCGGGATCTTGATTGGGGAGTGGATGTGCCCCAGGAAATAGAGGGATCAAAAGGTAAAAAGCTGTATGTCTGGATGGATGCGCCGATTGGTTATGTATCAGCTACCAAGGAATGGGCGAAGCAACATAAAAAGGATTGGGAATCTTACTGGAAAGATCCGGATACTGCTTTAATTCATTTTATTGGCAAGGATAATATTGTCTTTCATTGCCTGATTTTTCCCGTCATCCTCAAATCATATGGTGGATTTAATCTGCCAATTAATGTGCCGGCTAATCAATTTGTGAATCTGGAAGGACGGAAGGTGAGCACATCGAAGGGATGGGCAGTATGGATTCATGAATATCTCGAGCGCTTTCCCGATAAGCAGGATGAATTAAGATACTACGGTTTTAAGATCATGCCGGAGCTTAAGGATAGTGACTTTACCTGGAAGGGTTTTCAGGAAGCAGTAAACAATGAGCTGGTCAATAATCTGGGTAATTTCATTCACCGGGTATTGGTTTTGACCAATAAGTATTATAATGGTGTAGTACCGGTGATTGACGAGAGTATTTCAATCAATGCCCCGCAGGAATCAGGGTTACCTACCTGGCATGATTCTGAGTTGTTAGATCTTTTCGATCGTTTACATGAATATCGCTCTCATCTCAAAGCCTTTGATTTCCGTAGTGCCCTCAAAATGATCATGGAAATTTCTTCCGCTGGAAATCAACTTCTGCAGTACAACGAACCCTGGAAACAGGAGAAAACAGATCCAGATCTGGTGAAGGTTGTGATGAACCTGGGTTTGCAATATGTGACTGCATTAAGCGTAGCTATCCGACCCTTTCTGCCATTTACCAGTGATCGTTTGCAAGAAATGCTGGGACTACCTCCGATTAAAGAAAATGGAGAATTTGTTGACCTTATGGATGCACTTTCTGAAGGCAAACACCTTATCCAGGCCGGGCATAAAATCAAAAAAGCGAAGTACCTTTTTACCAAAATCACGGATGAAGAAATTCAGGAACAGATCGATAAATTGATGCAGTCAGAGACAGAACCAGTCAAAGAGGTTGTCGAAATGAAACCACCGGCATCTTTCGATGATTTTTCAAAACTGGATTTGCGAACCGGCACGATTCTGACGGCTGAAAAAGTTGAGAAAGCCGATAAATTATTAAAACTGACCATCGATCTGGGATTTGAAAAACGTACAGTCGTGTCGGGGATAGCCGGGTCCTATGCCCCTGAGAACATTATTGGTCAAAATATCGTTTTGGTGGCAAATCTGGCTCCTCGAAAAATTCGGGGAGTGATGTCTCAAGGAATGATTTTAATGGCCGAAGATGAAAATGGAAAATTGGGATTTGTCAGCGCACCGGA
>JAGQWV010000381.1 GCA_020437045.1 Saprospiraceae bacterium
TAAAACAGGTCCACTAATGAGCGTCCAACAAATCTTTTTCCTGCTTATTGTTTTGGGAGTTGGAACGACTGCATATAAATGGTTTGGTAAAATTTTGTTTAATATAAGGCTGGGGAAGGCTTACTCCGGGGCTCCCGATCAAAGTCTCCGTTGGCGCAATATGTTGTTAATTGCCCTTGGACAAAAAAAAATGTTTAAGCGGGTGCTTCCTGCCATATTGCATGGATTTATCTATATCGCATTTTTACTCACGCAAATTGAACTTGTTGAAATCCTGATCGACGGTATATTCGGATATCATCGGGTTTTTGCCCCTTTACTTGGATCCTTTTATACCTTTCTCATTAGCTTCATCGAGCTAGTTTCCATCTTGGCCCTGATAGCAACAATCATATTCCTCTGGAGAAGAAATGTTTTGAAGATTAAGAGATTTGAAAAACCTGAAATGTCTGGGTGGCCCAAGTTAGATGCCAATCTGATCCTAGTCGGTGAAATATTGTTGATCACCGGCATTTTTTGCATGAATGGAGCAGATATAGTCCTGCAGGAGTTAAGCCCTGATCAATATCACGATACGGGGTCGTTTATATTTAGTTCTGTCATAGGACCAGTTTTTTTTGGAAATCTAGATATCTCCACCCTAATTCTTCTAGAGCGTACCGGTTGGTGGTTGCATATCCTGGTTGTTTTCGGATTTCTCCTTTATCTTCCTCTTTCAAAACATCTACATATACTTCTGGCATTTCCCAATACTTATTTGGCTCGGCAAAAGTCACCCGGCGCCATGCAAAACATGCCTGATATCATGCATGAAGTGCAGAACATGTTAGGGATTTCCACCGCTGATTCTGTGAGTGAAACCAATGCAGAAATTCCGGAATTTGGAGCAAATGACGTATTCGATCTGACCTGGAAGAATCTCTTGGACGCATATACTTGTACCGAATGTGGACGATGTACAGCAGTGTGCCCGGCAAATCTCACCGGTAAGAAATTATCTCCGCGCAAGATTATGATGGATGTGCGGGATCGCTGTGAGGAGGTAGGAGGTAATATACGGTCAGCAGATCCCAAATGGCGGGATCCGGCAAAAGGAAATGATCAAGCACTATCTCCGAAAAACTATCATGATGGCCTATCGCTCTTTGATCGAATCTCTCCTGAAGAAATACATGCCTGCACCAGTTGTAATGCTTGTGTAGAAGCATGTCCGGTTTTGATAAATCCCTTAGAGATAATTCTTGAAATGAGAAGATATGAGATCTTGACATTAGGTACTGGTCCTCAAGACTGGGTTCCCATGTTTACCAGTCTGGAGAACAGCGGGAGTGTTTGGCAGGTATCGTCAGACCGGGATGCATGGATAGATCAATAAGTAAATGACTTATGGAAATTAGAAATATACCAATCATCAGTGAAATGATTGCGGGGGGAAACTATCCTGAAGTCCTTTTTTGGGTAGGATGTGCCGGTAGTTTTGACCCCAGGGCACAAAAGGTTACCAGGGCCTTTGTACAAATTTTGCAATCCTGTAAAATCTCTTTTGCCATTCTTGGTAAAGAAGAACAGTGTACTGGTGATCCGGCAAGAAGAGCTGGCAATGAATTTATTTTCCAAATGTTGGCCTTGCAAAATATTCAGACTTTAAACAGCTATGACGTTAAACGTATCGTAACCACCTGCCCACATTGTTTCAATGTTATCAAAAATGATTATCCTGCCCTCGGTGGGGATTATGAAGTAGTTCATCATAGCCAATTTCTCCAATCTTTGATTGATGAAGGTCGACTGAAAATAGGAGAGGGCAGTTTTCAGGGAAAAAAGATAACCTATCATGATTCTTGCTATCTTGGCAGGGCCAATGACATATTTGAGGCACCCCGACAAATCCTTGAACAATTAGATGCAGACCTGGTTGAAATGGAGCGCAACCGTCGCAATGGTTTATGTTGCGGTGCTGGTGGGGCACAAATGTTTAAAGAGGATGAACCAGGGTCCAAACGAATAAATATAGAGAGGGCAGAGGAAGCACTGAGTACCAATAGCGATATCATAGCGGCAAATTGTCCTTTTTGTATAACCATGTTGACGGATGGTGTTGCGGCGAAGGAAAAGAGTGGTGAAGTAATGGTTTACGATTTAACAGAACTAATCATTCAATCGATTAAAAATGAGAGTTGAATTTGAAAAATTAAGCCCTACCGCAAGAGTCTGGGTTTATCAAAATGAAGGCAAAATTGCAGACGAAAAGCTGCAAGAGCTACGAAGAGATCTGGATGATTTTGTATCGGAATGGTCCGCTCATCAACAACCTTTAGCTGCTTTTGGACAGATTTTACATGATCGATTTTTGGTATTGATGGTGGATGAACACTTAAATGCCGCCAGTGGTTGTTCAATCGATTCTTCGGTCAATTTTATCCGGTCTATCGAGAAGAAATATGGCCTGAGTTTATTTGATCGCTTTACCTTTTCTTATCAAAAGGATGGCAAAGTTTTTACAGTTCCCAAAAGTCGATTTGCTGAGCTCTTTCAGTCAGGAGAAATTGATGAAAGCACCATGGTATTTGATAATTTAATTCGTACCAAAGCTGATTTGGAGCGGGCATGGTTAAAACCCTTAGGTAAGAGTTGGCATCGAAGATTTGTCTGACCGATTCTCTATATTCTCTAAATAACATTAAGAATTCGTTTGTCAAATGGATCGAGAGCGGTTCCCAGGACATCGGCCTGAACTTCAATTCTATATTCTGATTTGACGGCTTTAATGGCCTTAGCTGTCTTTACTAATCCTCTCAAAATGAAATTTTTACCCTCTAATTCATCCATTTTTGATTGAATCGTGTCAAAAGGGAGTTCAAAGGCATATACAATGGGCTCATCGGCTGGTACATCTATTAGTACGGGAATTTCTTTTTCCGTTACTACATATTCATCGGTTAGTTTCGATTTTCTCCTGCCCCGGTAATATTTCTCGATCACTTTAAAGTGCAGGGAGGTCACCGTTTGAGCATTCATAGATGATAAACGAACGGACCCTTCCACAATGCCACTGCTCTTTTTCACCATTTCGGGAAGAAGTAATTCGATTTTAACGCCTTCGATACCGAGCCAGGTCTTTACTCTTTTCAGCATAGAGTCGATCTTTTAATGCATTCAATCAAAATGATATCCAATTCGTTCCAGCTAATCGATGAAATGCTGTTCTTCTTAGACAATCTAATTTTCAATCGACTCATCCTGAGGAGTATTACTCAGCATTTCCAGCATTTCTTCATCACTCTTTCCCAGGTTATCCAATAAAAATTGAGCATCGTCTGCAAAATCAGAGTTGGGATAGTTCTGGAGAAAGCGTGCATACAATTCTTTAGCTTTTTCATACTCCTTGAGGTCTTCATCACACATAAATGCATACAGAAATAGAGCTTTAGCGGCGATTTCAGGAGATTCCTTTTGAGAATATAGCTCCATAAACATTGATTCAGCAGCATCAAATTCCTTTGCCGCTCTTGCCGTCTCACCTGCTTTCCAAAGATAATCTAAATGCTCTTCTCCACTGGTTTTTGAAGCCATCTCTTTATACTTATCTAATAGCTGATGCAGGATTTCCTCGGTGGGTTGGTCAGATAATTGTGTTTCCAGTGTTGCGATTTCGTTTCTAACTTTTTCTGTCGAATTGGAGCAACCAATCGAAAAAAGTATCATCAAACTTAGCGAGAAGCAAACTTTTTTCATTTTCACCGTTTTATTAAGGTAACCGCCAAATTTATCCATATTTTGACGAAACTTACTTCAGAATTTAAATTCAAACGTTATGAAATCTCGAATCTATCTGTTCCTAATGGTCTTATTACCAGCTTTCTCCTTTGCTCAGATAAAGATCAATAGTCCTTATAAGCAAAAACAGGAGCAAAAAGACGGAAGCTACATACCCGACGCAAATGAAAACAAATCAACGGGAATACCGGCGACCGGAGATGCTTCCTACGATGATAATGCTATTGCAGGAATCGTCCAGCAATTGTTCACGGCTATGAATCAAAGTGATGGAAATAAAATCAAATCACTATTTGCTCCGGAAGGTAGACTCACCAGCACTGATGAGAAAGGCCAGATCAATACCACTACAGTTGATCAGTTCTCCCAGATGATCAGCAAAGCAGTAAAAGGATCCCTTGAAGAGCGGGTGACCTCTATGGATATAAATATTGATGACAACCTGGCAACGGTGTGGGCTGAATATGATTTTTATTACAACCGCCAACTGCAACATTGTGGTGTGGATGCCTTTCAATTGTTTAAGGGAAGTTCAGGATGGAAGATTGTGCAGATTTCAGACACCAGAAGGACTAATTGCATGGCTGGAGGAAAATCTGCGATGATCAACCAACTTCTCGATGGCTGGCATGCAGCAGCTTCTTCAGCTGACGGGCAGAAATATTTTGATCTCATCAGTGCTGATGGCATTTATCTGGGGACGGATGCTTCTGAAAATTGGAATAAAGAAAACTTTATAAAATTCGCGAAACCATATTTTGATAAGGGAAATGCATGGAATTTTACACCCAAAGACCGGAATATCTATTTTTCTGATGATCAGCAAATTGCTTGGTTTAATGAACTTCTGGATACATGGATGGGAGAATGCCGGGGAACAGGTGTGTTGAAAAAACAATCAGATGGCCAATGGAAACTGATGCAATATAATCTCGCCATTTTAGTGCCAAATGATTTGGTACAAGATTATCTTAAATTGGTAAAGAGTAAAAATTGAACTCCTTAAGTAGGAGCTGGTTTGATTTAATCCCTTTCTTTATATCAGGTGATGAAGGTGAAGTACTTGAAAACCAGGTCCTTTAGGTAAAGCTAATTTTCGGTTAAAATTGACGAACGCTGGCCCAGGATTTAACCCGGACCATTATCCAAACTAGGGATACAGAAGGTATTTCAACCTTTTTTCCGCAAAGCTGACTAGTCCTGGTTGCCACGACGCTCTGATTTCATCTTCAGACTGACCTGCGATAATTTGTTCACGTAAGCGTGTGGTCCCTGCCAATTTATCAAACCAGTCATTTTTATTAAAGAATGAGGATTTATCAAGGAACCGTTGATAAAAATCCAGCAAGAAAGCCAGTTGAATTTCTTTCTTATCAAAAATGGAACGGACATTTAGGCCAGTGAGGTCTATGCCATGACAAGTTTGACCTTGGAGCTTCGGATGGGCAGCTCCAAACATTGATTGAGGTACAAATTCAAAGTCACCCTCTAGGTCAGGATGTCCAATCACTTGGAATTGGTGGGTAGTACCTCGGCCAATACTTAGAGGAGTTCCTTCAAAAAAGCAAAGAGAGGGATAGAGTAATACGGATCTTAGATTAGGTAAATTTGGAGAAGGAGCAATTGGCAAAGTATACATGGTTTGATGATCATAATTCTTGCATTTGATCACCGTCAGTTCGCAAGTGATACCATTATCAAGCCAACCCTCACCATTGATCATCGTTGCATATTCGCCAATCGTCATTCCGTAGACCACCGGAACGGGATGCATTCCTACAAATGATTTATATGCTTCCTCGCGGATTGGACCGTCGATGTAATGCCCATTGGGATTCGGCCTGTCCAAAACCAAGAGTGGCTTGTGATTGTCGGCACATGCTTCCATGACCAAGTGCAAAGTAGAAATATAGGTGTAGAAGCGTGCACCAACATCCTGAATGTCAAAGACAAGAAGATCCAGTGGTTCCAGGTCTTCTTTAGAGGGTTTATTTTTTTCTCCATAAAGAGAAATAATCGGAATACCTGTATCGGGATCATTGGCATCTTCAATATGGGCTCCCGCATCGGCTTTGCCGCGAAATCCATGCTCGGGAGAAAAGATCTTTTCAATCTTTATCCCTGAATGGAGAAGACTATCGACCAGGTGTGTTTTACCAATTGTCGAAGTTTGATTCACCACCATACCGATTCTTTTATTTTCTAAAAGTGGTAAATAATCAGCCAGTTGCCATGATCCTGGCTCAACGGGTTGTTCCATTTTTGTAGGCTCAGTATCAGCGTGTTGTGACTGCTGTGTTGAATGAGAACAAGCGATTGTGACGATACTGAGTAAAAAAGTGATATACAGGCTATAATACATGATAATTTTATTTAATTTCAGCGTCGATGTCGCGAAAATATGCCATAATTGATATTGAAACCACCGGAGGGCTGGTCAGACGAGATAAAATTATCGAAATTGCAATAGCTATCCATGATGGAAGGCAAGTAATTGAGAAATTCGACTCCCTGGTGAACCCGGGCAGATCTCTGTCCAAGCATATCACGATGCTTACCGGAATTACGGATGAAATGCTGGTAGGGGCTCCTAAGTTTTACGAAATCGCGAAGAAAGTAGTAGAGCTGACGGAGGGCTGCATTTTTGTGGCTCACAATGTAAGATTTGATTATACTTTTATTAAAAAGGCATTTGAAGATCTGGGGTATAATTATACCAGGAAGCAGCTTTGTACGGTCAGACTTAGCCGGATGATTCATCCTCAACTCAAACGACATGGACTCGATGCTTTATGTCTCTTTCACGGTGTTGATGTTGAAAACCGTCATCGGGCCATGGGAGATGTGATGGCAACCTCAGAGATATTTTCAAGACTGTTGGCAGACGATTCCATTGAAGCCATAGATGATATCATTAACTATGGTATTAAAGCTTCACGATTACCTGCTTCTATCTCTTTAGAAGAGTTGCACAGTTTACCCGAAGCTTGTGGAGTTTATTACTTGTTGAATGACCAGGATCAGGTGATTTATGTTGGAAAGTCGATAAACATAAAAAAACGGATTATGCAGCACTTTGCAGAAAATTCGGCCAAGTCGAATAAATTAGCGCAAAGAGTGCACCAAATCAGTTTTGAAGTAACCGGTAGTGAATTGGTCGCACTTCTGCTGGAAGAGCAGGAAATCAAGAGACTACAACCTGAGGTCAATAGACAACTCCGTAGTAAGCTTTTTCCTTTCGCACTTTACGTTTTTCAGGACAGTGATGGATACCTGCATCTGATTGCAGAAAAAGTTAAGAAGTCTATACCCCAGCACTTTGAGATCATC
>JAGQWV010000382.1 GCA_020437045.1 Saprospiraceae bacterium
TTATAGATGATCAGGTGTTGGTGGTTAATCCACCTTACCCTCCCATGACAGAAAATCAAATTGATCGTTCATTTGATTTGCCATACACGCGACAGCCACATCCCAAATATGAAAAACGGGGTGCTATACCAGCATATGAAATGATCCGCTTTTCCGTAAACATGCATAGGGGATGTTTCGGAGGCTGCAGTTTTTGTACGATCTCAGCACATCAAGGGAAATTTATCGCCAGTCGGTCTGAAGAATCCATCCTAAAGGAAGTTGATCAAGTGACGAAAATGCCTGATTTTAAGGGATATATAAGCGATTTGGGAGGGCCTTCTGCCAATATGTACAAGATGAAGGGCAAAATCCAGTCAATTTGTGATCGCTGTGTGAGTCCTTCCTGCATTCATCCCGTGGTTTGTAATAATTTGGATACGAGTCACAAAGCAATGACGGAGCTGTACCGTAAAGTTGATGCACATCCTTCTGTCAAAAAGGCTTTTGTTGGAAGTGGAATACGCTACGATCTACTGGTAGATTCCTATAATAAGCATTCGGATGGCAGTCTTGACGAATACATGGAACAAGTGGTTTGCCATCACATTAATGGTAGACTGAAGGTGGCTCCTGAGCACACCTCCGATGATACGCTCAAAGTAATGCGCAAACCTTCATTTAAACACTTCCATGCTTTTAAAGAGAAGTATGAATCAATCAACAAGAAGCATGGTTTAAATCAACCGCTGATACCATACTTTATTTCCAGTCACCCTGGATGTGAAGAGGAGGACATGGCTAATCTCGCTGCTGAAACGAAGGCCATGGGATTTCGATTAGAACAAGTACAGGACTTTACCCCAACTCCCATGACCGTTGCAACGGTGATCTACTATTCGGGACTTCATCCCTATACATTAAAACCGGTGTACGTAGCTAAATCCAATGAAGATAAGAAGAATCAACACCTCTTCTTCTTTTGGTATAAACCGGAAAACTGGAGGATAATCCGCAGTAAGCTGGAAAAATTGAACCGTCCGGATCTTCTGGACAAGTTGCTGGGAGAACAGAAGAAAGCAGATAAAAAGTTTCGCATTCAAAATCGCTCCCAAGTAAGCCAGCGGAGGAAAAAGCGTTAAATCTCAAGAAGTTTTTTGTAACTTCATAATCTCTCATATAGTTGTTTCGTTCTAAGGTCTGAGAACTTTAAAAATCTGAGCCGATGCAAAAGCGCATGTCATGGTTATCATACAGTAAAATCATTTTAGAAAAAGTCAGCTTTGATCAAAAGATATTCCGCAAGGAATTACGAAAATCGTTATCAAGACTTTCAAAAGAAGAAATTAAGAAACTGGAGTCATGGATCATTGACAATTTTAATGTGATTCTGTCGTATATCGCTGTTACAGAAATATCTGATTATCTGTCTATACAAAGATAGATACTCTGCTGATCCGGTCGCTATTGCATTTTCCCATCAAACAAATAAGACGCTTTCTTTTCGTTTTTCAGCAGTAGAAGTTCACTGAATTTATAGTTTGCTTAATTGTTTAAGTACAGCAGCTATGTCCTTGGGTAAAGCTGATTCAAAACTAAGTTTCATCCCCTTTTGATCGGGAAATGAAAGAAAGTAGGCGTGTAATGGGGTTCTTTGCAACAAAGGTCTTTCTTCGTCCTTTCTCCCTCTAAAGTTGTATTTGACCGAAGAAAGATAAAAAGCTTCCTGTCCTCCATATAAGGGGTCGACAAGCAGTGGATGGCCTATATGTTGCAAATGGACTCTGATTTGATGGGTTCGACCTGTCGAAGGCGTAACATCCAATAGACTGAAACTTTTGAATGTCTCTAAAATTTCGTAATGTGTTACTGACTCTTTGCCATTATTTGAGATTACAACCTGGTTTTTATTTGGCAGTCTGAGGATAGGTTTATTAATTGTCCCGTTGGCCGGTGATGGAATGCCTATAACCAGAGCCTTGTATTTTTTAATTACCAACCTCTCTTCAAATATTTGTGACAATCTTCTTTGTTCGTCAAGGTGTCTGGCAAATGCAACCAATCCTGAGGTATTCGTGTCGAGTCGATGTACCGGATATACCTCGTCAAATTGAGAATGTAACCATTTAAGAAGATAGGAATCCGATTTACCGGTACGATCTGCTACCGTTGTGACACCCGCTGATTTGTCTACAATAATCAAATGATCATCAAAATAGATGATCTCCGACTTAGTTTTCATAGATATTTGTTAGAAAAATACCTGAGTTCGTGATATTTCCTTCGACCCTTGATAAAAAATTCCCAGATGATACTGCCTTTATATCGACCGGTGTCGGTATTGTCTGACCCAATTTTGTATCGTCTTTTTAATTTCAGTATTCTCTGCCTTTTGAACCAGGTACGCGGGAAATTGATCAATGTATAACCTGTCGCTTTGACCACCGCAAATGCATTATCCAGTTCACCTACCATCGTAAATCTGAGTGCAGCCACAAAATCGAGGATGATCCGCAGAGGAAGAAGCCAAATCAACGTAAGTCCTCGTTCATTTTTCAAAAGCAGGCTCATGCCGTTTCGGAAATTAAGATAAGTTTTACGGGGACTTTGGTAAGATAAGGTTCCTCCTCCCTTGTGATACACCACAGAAGCAGGATATACATACATTTTGTAACCCAATTGCTTTAGCCGCCAACAGAGATCGATTTCTTCCATATGAGCAAAGAAATCAGCATCGAATCCTCCAATTTTTTCAAATAGATTTTTCCTGATAACCATAGCCGCTCCGGTTGTCCAGAAAATCTCCTTATATTGATCGTATTGACCAAAATCTTCTTCTACTTCAGATAATATTCTTCCTTGACAGAAGGGATATCCCAATCTGTCGATTAACCCACCGGCAGCTCCGGCATATTCAAATTGATTCTTATGGTCAAAAGATTTGATTTTTGGCTGCACTGCTCCAGCTTCGGGATGAGCCCGGATGAAATCGAGTAATTTAGTCGCCCACTGGCTAGTGACTTCGACATCAGAATTTAGTAGGATAATGTATTCTGCATTGACTTGTTGGATTGCCTTATTGTACCCACCGGCAAAACCATAATTTTGATCAAGCTGTAAAATCTTAATTTTAGGATAAGACTCCCGCAGGAAAGATATCGACTGATCCGTCGATGCATTATCAGCCACTATGATTTCATTCCCCTCGCAAAATCGTTTCACACTGGGAAGAAAATTCTTTAAATGACTTTGTCCATTATAATTCAGAATTAGCACTGTTGCTTCGTTTCTTGAAGAGCTATCACTATTCAAGTACTCGAGTGCATGTGATTTATCAAGATCTAGTTGAGTGCGTAGCTGGTCCAGGTTGTCAAAGGTCTGATCTCCGCGGAGAAATGTTAAAATCTCCAGGTACAACTCATCATCATAGATATCATCATTAAAGTTGAAGATATTAACCTCGATTGATTTTTTGCCGTCGGTCGATACAGTGGGTCGTGTGCCAATATACATCATACCGCCATACCTCCGTCCCTTGTGTATAACACGGACCACGTATATACCCTCCGGAGGAACCAGTTTAAGTTTTTCGGATATAAATATATTCGCAGTAGGATATCCCAATTTTTCTCCGATTTGATGCCCACGGATCACTTTGCCACTGATCAAATAAGGATGGCCCAATAATTCATTTGCCAACTTGATATCACCCGCTTCCAGATAGTTACGAATACGGGTACTGCTGATTTGAATTTCCCGGGTCATTTGTTGAGGCAACTCAAAAACCTTGAATGCACCTGATTCTTCATAAGACCTCAGATAGTCAATATTCCCCTGTCTGTTTAATCCAAAACGATGGTCATATCCAATGACAATGCGCGCCGGATGAAAGGTGCCGATGATAAATTTCTCAATATATTCATCAGCATGCCACTGGGAGAATTCAACCGTAAAGGGGCAAAAGATTAGATGGTCAATCTCTACTTGATCAAAAAGTCGAATCTTTTCTTCTTTAGTTGACAGTAACTTAAGAGATCGATCCTGGGGATAGATTACCTGTCTCGGGTGTGGATAAAACGTAACAACAATCGTTTCACCATCGATTTCTGCGGCCAAATCGTTCATCTTTTCAATGATACTCAAATGACCGAGATGGACACCATCGAAAGATCCAAATGTAATGACCCCATTACGAAATGATGGCAAGTCATTGATATGATGATGGATCTGCATAGATCAAATGTATGAAAGTTTTTCTTAATATATTAAGCATTAAATGCCCATATTCCGCAACGAAGCTACGGCTCTAATTGTTTATCTTTGGTAACTTCAAACAAATAATAAACGTGTGAATCTAACGAAAAGTGATGTGCTGGAGGTATTACGTGTTGTGCCTGATCCATTAGCTGCTAATTCTATTGTTGATGCTCAGCGTGTGCGGAACATCGAATTCGAGGATCAAAGGGTTCGAATCACGTTGGTCTTTACCCAAAATTTAACCCAGGAGCAAAAGTCATCTGTCAATTTTGCCTGTATGTCAGCCGTTCAAGGTAAATACAAAGGATTGGATGTACATGTACACCTGGAAACCCAGTTGAGGTCTGGTGAGGCAGATCCCGGGGTTTTGCCACAAGTCAAAAACATAATTGCGGTAGCCTCGGGAAAAGGTGGCGTGGGTAAATCGACAGTGGCCAGTAATCTTGCAATCGGATTGCGGAAATTGGGATTTCGAACAGGAATTATTGATGCCGACTTCTACGGTCCCTCTATTCCTACGATGTTTGGCTTGGAGGGAGAAAAGCCAAAATTGGTCGAAGTCCATGGAAAACCAAAAATTGTCCCTCTGGAGGCGAAAGGTCTCAGTGTGATATCGATAGGTTTCATTGTAGAACCCGAGCAAGCCGTCGTATTAAGAGGTCCCCGACTGGCAGGCATCATGAAACAATTTATTGAAGAATGTACCTGGCCTGAATTGGATTATATGGTCATTGACTTGCCACCGGGAACAGGTGATATTCAACTTACGTTAGTGCAGACCGTGCCACTTACTGGTGTGGTGCTGGTGACCACACCACAAAAAGTAGCTTGGATAGATGCCGTGAAAGCAATGAATATGTTCCGACTTGCATCTGTTAATGTTCCCATATTAGGAGTGGTGGAGAATATGGCCTGGTTTAGTCCGCCGGAACATCCAGAAGAGAAATACTACTTATTTGGTAAAGGAGGGGGAAAACACCTTGCTGACATGGCTCAATCGACAGTACTAGGCCAAATACCCATCGTAGAGGCAATCAGAGAATCTGGGGACTCAGGTGTGCCCATCACCGAAAAAGATGATCCACAACTTTCCAAGGCCTGGATGGACTTTGCTCGAAATACAGTAGAAGCGGTGGAAATCAGAAATAAAACGATGGACCCGACGAAAGTGGTGGATGTGAAATAATTTTGAAGGAATAAAACATAAAGATATGTCAGTAACTATGTCCGGTAAAGAGCAGATGATGGTTGAGGTGGAGTCAGCACTAGAACACGTCCGGCCTCATCTTGCTGTTGATTGTGGAAATGTGGCGTTGGTCGACATTACGGATGACCAGGTGGTACTCATCAAATGGTTAGGTGCTTGCCGAAATTGTGACATGACCCTAATGACACTCAAGGCAGGAATTGAAGACGTTATCAAGCGTAAAATTCCTAGTGTGCGAGAGGTAAAGGCTATTGAGGAAATTGAACAATGAAGAAAGAATATATTGTAGATCAGATCAGGAAAAAGAAGAGTTTCCTTTGTGTAGGCCTGGATACAGACATCAAAAAAGTACCTGCTTTTCTCCATCAGTATGAAGATCCTGTTTTTGAATTTAATCGTAGAATCATCAATGCTACGAGCCAGTATTGTGTCGCCTATAAACCCAATATCGCTTTTTATGAAGCAAATGGTGTGCGAGGTTGGGAGTCCTTACAGCGAACGCTTCAGATCATTCCTGATACACATTTTACCATTGCCGACGCTAAAAGGGGAGATATTGGAAATACGTCTAAACTTTATGCCAGAACCTTTTTTGAGACCTTTTCTTTCGACTCTGTCACCGTAGCACCTTATATGGGCAAAGACTCAGTGACTCCATTTTTGGAGTTTGAAGACAAGTGGGTCATACTACTGGCCTTGACTTCCAATGCAGGTAGCAAAGACTTTCAATTTATAAAGGACATTGCCGGGGAGTCACTTTACGAAAAAGTATTAAAAACCAGTATGAACTGGGCAAATGCTGATCAAATGATGTATGTCGTTGGAGCGACTCAGGCAGAATCGCTGCATTCTATCCGAAGAATTGTTCCTGATCATTTTCTCCTAGTACCCGGAATAGGTAGTCAGGGTGGTGATCTGGAAGCGACCTTCCGTTTCGGAGCTAATCATGAAATAGGCTTACTGGTTAATTCTTCACGGGGTATCATTTATGCTGGTGATACCGAACAGAATTTTGAATCAGCCGCAGCTGAAGCAGCATATAGTTTACAAAGAGATATGCAGACATTAATGGGGGGGTAATTCAAAAAGGAGTAAGGATGCAGGTTGATGAGATTAGAAAATATTGCCTTGCCAAAAGATATGTGACAGAAGACATGCCCTTTGGTCAAGATACACTGGTGTTTAGAATCGGAGGAAAGATGTTTCTTCTTACCAATTTATCTAGTGAGGTAACCTCAGTCAATTTGAAATGCGATCCGGTTAGAGCTATCGAATTGCGAGATCAGTACGAAAGTATCCGCCCAGGCTATCATATGAATAAGAAGCACTGGAATACCGTAGTGTCGGATGATTCCATTCCCAGAAAACTCTTGCTGGAGTTGATTGATCATTCCTATGAATTGGTTTTAAAGAGTTTGTCCAATAAGGACCGGCAGAACCTACGGACATCTGATGAGCAAGGAAGTTGACTATGTGGTGGTTGGTCAGGGTATTGCAGGATCCTTGCTTGTCGATCACTTATTAGAGAGAGGTAAGACGTTTATTGTTTATGATCAAGGGCACAAAGGCAGCTCAACGAACAATGCTGCCGGTATCATCAATCCGGTCACCGGACGAAGATATGTTAAGAGTTGGCTGTTTGATGAACTTCTAACGGATGCACTCAGTCATTATCGTAGACTGGAAAAGGAGCTTGGGATAAAGCTCATTTACCAGAAGAACATTATAAGATCCATACCGGATCAAAAAACATTAAATGACTGGTTGGCCAAGTCGGCATGGCCTGACTATGAGAAATACGTTGTCCTCTCACCGGATCTGGCAACTTTTGAGCCTGCTTTGGAATTGGGAGGTATTTGGAGCGAGGTGACCAATAGTTTTCAGATTGATCTTCCGCTTCTGATCTGTGAAATGCGTAAAAAACTCATCGATCGGGGGATTCTTCGTCCTGAAAGATTGGATCAGCAGCAAATTGGCTTCGGTAAAAATGGGATAACTTATCAGGATTTATCTGCAAAAAATATAATTTTTTGTGAAGGATCTTATGTGATTAAAAACCGTTTCTTTCCTGGTCAATCATTTCTCAATCCCTCCAAGGGAGAAAATTTATTATTGAAGATTCCAGGATTTTACCCAAGCAAAATGATTAAGAAAAAATACTTTCTCGTCCATCTTCCCGATGGGTTATTTTGGTTTGGAGCTAAGGATGGGTGGCATTTTTCGGATGATAGCCCCAGTGAGGAAGGTTATGAATTTCTACTTAGGCAGGCTAGCAAATTGATAAATATCCCTTTTGAAATAGTAGAGCACCGTGCTGCTATCCGACCGACAATTAGAGATCGAAGACCGGTGATTGGATCTCATCCGGATTTAAAAGGTGTTTATCTTTTCAATGGTTTCGGGACAAAAGGTGCCTCTTTGGGGCCACACTGGGCTAAGCGGTTAATAGAGCATATCGAAAGAGGAGTGCCATTAGAAAATATCCTTGATCCCTACCGTTTTGCAAACTAATGAAAGATTGAATATGTTAATCAACTGTTAATCTTAGACGACAGTATGCATTTTCCTTCTGCTAACGCATCCCTATTTTACCAAAGCAACTTCTATGAATTATCCAAAGTATTTTTATCTGATCTGGATCACTATCCTGAGTCTCTATATTATATCATGCAAATCCCTGCCTACCTTGACTGATCGAAAAAGCGAACCCTTTGAATACAAAGATTATTGGAGCAAAGTTGATTCATTAGAACAACTTCGATTACCGGAGAGTGCACTGTCCGTTGTGTCTGAAATCAAAGCGCAGGCACGAGTAAGAGGAGATCAAATTGAGAAAATCAAAGCCCTAATCTATGAGGGTAAATATCGAAGTGAAATTGAAGATCTTGAGCTAGCTGAGATCATCAATTCATTAGAATCTGAGATCCAGGATTTAGAATCTCCAGGATCGGAAATATTACATTCTTATCTGGGTGAGCTGTACGATTTTTACATCAGACAAAACAGCTGGTCTCTTCAGGATCGGAAAGAAACTCTTGAGGGTAATAGAGATTTGGCATTCATGACTTTAGCAGAATTGACTGCTTTGGCAGATCGACATTTTAAGTCATCCATAGATCATCCGGAGAGATTGAAAGTGGATC
>JAGQWV010000383.1 GCA_020437045.1 Saprospiraceae bacterium
TAACTGATTGTAAACGAATAGTGCCGAATTAGCATTTGACGTGATTCGCATCTTGTTTGTCCATTGATTATTGATCGCCCGTTCAATGGTCATGGCTCCATATCCAGCTGCCCATCCTACACAGGAGGATATATCTCCCTGATGCCGAACTTCGGGACAATATTTAGATAAATCCACTTGTAGCGGAATAGATTTCTGACCGGCATTTATCTGGATGCTTGATGAAGCATGGGGTGTCTCCATATATTCATCATCATCCAGTACCAAACCCATTGGATATTTGTCCTGACCAAATACCCCTAAAGTACTGGAGATCACCAGTATCCAGACGATCAATATTTTCTTAACAAATGCTGTAGGATTGAAATGAGTCATGGTTGCAAAAATATTATTTAATCAGTTGAATATCAATTATGTATTTAGCCCCCCTCTCCCTCGTTTGTATCTGGTTTGTATCACGATGATTTTTTCTCCATCCCAAGGTCGAAAGAAATGGCTTTTTAAGTAAAAAGAACAAGGATCCTCCCGGATGAAATTCACCCGGGAGGTAACACAATTACTCAACCAAAAAACTTAGTATATAATAGAAGGTCTGGGGATGTCTTGCCTATTAAATTTTCAGTATTTGCTTTAAAAAATTTGTTTGTCACGATCAATTATCCGTTTTCTGAAATCACGAAATGTCCGGCATAGATCACTTTATTAACATTTTCTTAACAGTTATCAAAAGACTTAAAACTGGATTCTCATCCTATAATATGGAATCCCCGTGGTAATCCTGTCTTTTAGCATGGAACTATCGAAATCTACTTTGATATTCAATACCTTTAATGAGGATCAGGCAAATCAGACCCGGAGAGTCGAGGTGGACGGAAAGCAACAAGAAGGTTATACTCTATGGGAGTCTAATCGACTCTACCATCAAAATGGCCGGGTACTAGCCGGAAAGATCCAATCACGATCAAACAATCGATATAAAGATTTCTTAAAAAAAATCACTTTAAGCAGGACATTCCGATTTCTAAACACACTGAGTATATGAAAAGCATTACCAATGAAAATTCTCTTTTAGAAGACATAAAAAGCGGAGGAGTGAAAAGACAACAAGCCATAGCAACAATATACCGGGACAGTCAACTAAAAAACCAGGTTGTCAGTTTTGTCCGGAACAACAGTGGAAATAGCGAGGAAGGCATTGACATTTTTCACGAAGGTATCATTGCGATGGATGACAATGTACGCAAAGATAAATACCGGGGAGACGGAAACCTTAAAGCCTATTTATATTCCATCTGCCGGTTTTTATGGTTAAACCGCTTGAAGAAAGACAAACGCATGGTTTACACAGAAGATGCAAACACCCTGGACCAGGTCAACGTCGAAACACCCGAGTCCTTGTCACTGGAAGATGAGCAAAAAAACATCTTAAATGACTTACTGGGACGATTGGGCGATAAATGCCAACAAATCCTGGAGATGTGGAAATTGTCTTACAGTATGGAAGAGATCGCAGAAAAAGTCGGATTGGATAATGCCGGCATTGCCCGAAGGCAGCGCTACAATTGTTATCAAAAACTATTATCAATTATTGATTCAGAACCTGCATTAAAAAACATTCTAAAATCTAGCTAAAATGAACCAGCAAAATAATATAGATTTAATAGAGCAGTATCTAAATAACGAACTCTCCGAGAGCGAACGCCAGGAAGTGGAAAACCAGATCGCTGCTGATCAGGATCTCGCAAGTGAATTCGAACGTCGTCAAATGGCACATCAGATGCTGGATTTTATGGTAACAGAAAATCTTCGCGATCAGCTAAAAGCTCTTGAAGCTGAAGACACCAGAGTCATTAGTATGCCAGCCCGACGTCGTCGCCTCAGCATGATGGCTATCGCCGCCAGTGTAATCATTTTAATCGGTGCATTTTTCTTTATTATGCCCGGAGGTGGATCACTCTCAAACCAACAGTTAGCCTTAGATTTATATGAAACACCCACTTTTACGATGCGCGGTGGTGAAACCGAAAATATTACAACCCAAATCACCCAGGGAATCCAGGCGCTAAATGAAAAAGACTACACTGCAGCCATCCGGGATCTCGAGGAAGTACCGGCTGACAATGAGTATTATACCATGGCCAGATATTACCTGGGGCATGCACATTTTCTGAACAAAAATTACGAAGCCGCGGAGAATGATTTTAATGAGGTAGCCGGCGCCAATGATATTCGTTTTAATGATGATGCCGAATGGTTCAAATTATTGAGCTGTAAAGCACAAAATAAAACCTGCGAAGGTCTGCTGGAAACCATACTGCAGAAACCAAATCATACCTATCATCAGGAAGCCCTTGAATTACAAGAAAAATTAAAATAAAATAATCCTAAAAAGCTATTGTCATGAAAAAGATGTTCTTAAGCTTTTCAATTATTCTGACAATCATTTTAATTGCCAGTTCTCAGGGCCAGGCCCAACAAGCACAAAGTGGAAACATCGAAAGACAGATCTTTGATGAAAACACCCAACAATGGATTAGTGAACAGTTTGCTGAACCAGGAATCGAGTATAAAAAAAGAACCATCTACCTGAAGGACCAAACAGGAGTATCCGGATACGATTACAGTAATTTTTCTGCAAGTCTCGAACATATACGCGGTATTATGGTCGATCGGGCCAATCAACAAAATGCCATTGTTGCCAGACAATACATAAAACTAGATAAGACTTTGCATGATTTTCTACAGACAGAATTTATGCTCAAGTACCGGGAATTAAAAATAGAAGCCGAAGCCCTTGCCTCTACTTTCAAGGCCGAAGCCAACCATATCCCTCCACAAGATGTCGCCAAGGTCAAAAGAGCTTACATCAAAATCGCCGACGAATTTAACCGGGAATTGGTGGAGATCAAAAGGGATTTTCTCGATCGTAAGAAAATGAAGATGATCCGTTTTAATAAAGATGTCTATGCCAACTCTTTACAGTACCGTCTGAGACAACTGCAAGACATTTATGCCAATGACTTTCAGAAAGTTGTTGCCGAAGTTACCGGAAGTGACGAATATGCCGCTATCCCCTTCGTGGCAATTCTCAGCCTGATCAAATTGGCCCAGGATTTTACAGAATATCTGATCAATGCCAACTACGAAGCAAGAAGAGTGAAAGAAGAACATCTGAACCAATACCTGATTGAGCCTTATCGATTTAGGGATTGGGTAGAAATTGAAATGATCGAGGGAGACATTTATAACAACTTTAATAATGACTCCAACATGGAGCCCTATAATCCTGAGATATCACAAGATTCTACCATGGAAATGAATCCTTTTGAAGACGAACCAGTCAGCCTTCCGGCAAAAACCAAAGTGAAAAAAAATCAATGGTAGACGCTGCGGTAAGCATCCTAAATGCATGATTCACAGAGAATACGGATATTTGTATTGCAAGTAAAAAAAAGCCAAGTGATCAGAAGATTTTATCAACCATGAAGCATCTATTTTATATTATCATCCATACTTGTATCTTTTTAGTTCCTATGATCGTAAAAAGTCAGGTGTTGGACGCGATCGATATACACCTCAACATCCGGCAAAAAGTGGGTGAGCAAATAGAAAGTCTACCCAATGCCAAACTGACCATCTCTGACATAGGAGAGGTTGAAACCGACGAAAAGGGTGGCTATTCTTTTACCTATCCGGTACGCAATGAGGTCGAGCCAGCCATTTCCATCTCATTAAGGTCGGATAAACAAAAACTATTAAAGCCACTCGACGGATCCCTGCAACTGGATACATCCCGGGAAGAGATGTATATTGATTTTCTGGTCGTAAATATGGATGATGAAACTCCCGAATTTAAACAGCGAATCAGCGACCTGGAAAAAAAGATATCCGGATTGCAATCCAAAAATAAATTAACGCAACAACAACTTAATGTTTTAAATAATACCCTGCTGGACACCATACTTTATTTTGAGAAAAACCGAAGACAATTAGAAAAAGAAATTGCGGAATATGAAAATATGACCGAAACCCAACGCAATGAAATTAATGAACTGAAAAACAAGATTGGTGATTTGAATCTGGAAGTAGACAGACTCACCGGTGAACTTGAAAAGGCACTCGAAGAACAATTTCTTCGTCAGAATGAAACATTTCGAGATGTTTCTTCCAGTCTTCTTAATTATTTAAGAAAGGCAAAAGACCTCCGGGATCATTTACCGTATATTAAATCATACTTTAATTCACCAAGTGGTTTCCAGGATTTTGACCAGGATATCAGAGGTTACAATAAGACCTGGGAGACTTTTGATGCCAATCGATTATCCTATTTGGAGGGCGTGGAAAGATACTGGGAAAATCCTGAAATATCCCGGGATCTGGAAGAGGTCTTTGATTTTATGGTCAACGGCATACATCAGACCCAAATACTGAATGTCATGCGTGACATAAATGAACAGTTGCATAATCAGAAACCC
>JAGQWV010000384.1 GCA_020437045.1 Saprospiraceae bacterium
GGAAGCTGAACTCAATAAATTTCCCGGTATCATGTATGAATTTACGCAGCCTATCCAAATGCGTTTTAATGAATTAATGACCGGTATTCGTCAGGATATTGATATAAAAATCTATGGTGAGGATTTGGGTATTTTGTTAGATCGGGCTCATGCCGCAGAAGCAATACTACAGACGTTGCCTGGAATCGGAGATATAAAGGTAGAGGCGACTGCCGGTTTGCAGCAAATGGTCGTCGACTACGAACTGGAAAAGATGGCAACCTATGGCGTGTCGGTAGCTCAACTCAATGATATTTTGAAAGCATCCTTTGCCGGTAAAGTGGCGGGATATTTTTACGAGGGTGAACGTCGCTATGAGGTAGTAGTGCGCCTTCGGGAAGAAGAGCGACAGGATATCAATAGTTTGCGTGCCTTGCAGGTTGATTTACCTAACGGAATGCATATTCCCATGTCCGAATTGGCGCATATTGATTTTGAAGAGGGACCAACTCAGATTTCACGAGACGACACAAAACGCCGGATAACGATCGGGGTGAATGCCAGAAATATAGATATCGCCACTTTGGTGAGTTCGATCGAGGAGGTACTCGCAAGGCAATTGACGTTGCCACCGGGATATTACATTCGCTATGGAGGTCAGTTTGAAAATTTGCAAAGAGCACAACGTACGCTGGCAGTGGTCGTACCCATTGCGCTGGCCATTATTCTTCTTCTATTGTATCTAACCTTTAAATCGGTTAAATACGCGCTGCTCATCTTTGTGGCAATACCCCTGTCGGCGATCGGAGGCGTTTGGGCTCTATATCTGCGATCAATGCCTTTCAGTATTTCTGCGGGGGTTGGCTTTATTGCTCTTTTTGGAGTGGCAGTTTTAAATGGAATTGTGTTGGTCGGATATTTTAATCAATTAAAAAGGGAAGGTATGACTGATATTCTGAAAATTGTTGAAAAAGGTACTCAGGTCAGGTTGCGCCCGGTCGTAATGACGGCGGCAGTAGCTTCGCTGGGGTTCTTACCAATGGCGTTAAGTCATTCAGCAGGTGCCGAAGTTCAACAACCCCTGGCAACCGTGGTAATTGGAGGATTAATTACCGCAACTTTCTTGACAATGGTGATTGTACCCATTTTATATTATTTATTGGAGAGTCGAAAAATTAAAATAAACAAACAACTCTCAGTCATTATTATATTATTCTGCACCGTTACTGCACAGGGCCAACCGGCACTGAATTATCAGGATTATTTGGAGACCATCAAGAGTGAGGATCTGAATCATATTGGTTCTCTCCAGAAAGAAGGTTTAATGTCAAAAGCCAAGAATCCTATTGCACCTAATTTGACGTATTTTTCACTAAGCACGGAGGAGGATGATTTTAAAAGTAATTCTGGAATCCAATCTTTAAATGCACAACAATATTACCGGCTTAAAAAACCTTCATCTGCATATCGATCGCTCTATAAAACGGAGATGACTGGTGTTGACAACCAGATTGCCATCATAAAGCGAAGGCAAGAGGCAAAGATCATGGCAGTATTTATCGATGCCTCTCATTTAACTTCACTGGTAGATATCGAATACGAATTGCAGCAAGCTTTTCAGGAATACCTGAGAATCTCCCGGCGTAAGGCTGAACTGGGTGAGGGTAGTGGTTTGACTACCCGGCAAATAGAACAGATGTCTATCCAGTCACAGGTCGAACTGGAGAGATTGATCGGGCAAAGGGATTTGCTATTGAAAAGTTTGATAGAGTGGTCGGATGTGCCCGACCTCAATGTGGTGAGTCTCCATCAGCTCCAGATTAATATTCCTGTTTTTAGCACCGATAATTTGCCAGACGTACAAAGTTTGGTGATCGAACAGGAAAGAATTCATAGACAAAAAGATGTATTACTAGCTCAAAATGTTCCGCAACTATTTACAGGGATGAGATTGCAACGGGTAGGAGGATCCTTGCTTTATCTGGGATTTGAAGCAGGAGTCTCCATTCCATTTAATAAATCATACAAAGAATCCCAGTCGGTGGCATATGAGTTGGAAGCCAATGCAAAAAGCGAACAAATGCTCTGGATGAAAAATTTAATTGAAATTGATCGAAGTCAGAAGGAGCAGAAAGCTCTCGTTGCACAGACTGCTGCACAAAAATTAGCCGTGCAGGTCGAGCAACAAAAGTCTTTGATCGACGATCTCACCAAAGCCTTTCGCTTGGGAGAAATTCCTTATAGTGATTTGGTACTAGGTTATCAAAATTATTATGCTTTACAGAAGTCTTATTTCGAGAAATTAAGTACTTATTTTCTTAATCAAAATGAATTATTTCACTATGTGTATCAATAAATATTCCTGGATGTTATTCCCGCTACTTTTTCTCGGGGTTTTAATATTTTCCTCCTGTAATTCCAATAATCAGATGGAAATACATGACCATGATCATGAAAATACTGTTATGGAAACCGGTATGATGGAAGAAGTGGGGCTTAATAACAATCAAATTTCTAATATTGGGCTGACTTACACTGCGGTGACGTCACAAAAAATCAGATCTACGGTAAAGCTCACCGGGAGAGTAGAGCTGCCTCCGGCTGGTAAAGCTTTTGCCAGCAGTAATTTAGAGGGAAAGGTAAATTCAATTCATGCGATTGCGGGTCAGCATATTCAAAAAGGCCAGAAAATATTTACGATCGAAAACCTTGACGTAATTGATTGGCAACAGGATCTTAAAATGAAAAAGGCCGAACTTGAATTTCTTGAGAAGGAATTGGAAAGACAAAAGCAATTAACCAGCGAAGAAATTGCACCGTTGAAAAGTTATGAAAGTACCTTAGCCAAGAAGATACAGCAAGCGGCCTCTGTGGAAGCGCTGGAAGCTAAACTGAAAGCTATTGGTATCAATCCCGGTGATAAAATTCAATCCACTTTCAATGTGCTGGCTCCAATGTCGGGTATCGTACAGCATCTTCTTGTTAGTAGCGGTCAATTTATTGATCCCAGTACCCCGTTAGCGGAAATTATTAATAATCATCACCTCCACTTACATTTGGTGGCATACGGTTCT
>JAGQWV010000385.1 GCA_020437045.1 Saprospiraceae bacterium
CAAATACGGCCAAATATACTGGAAACACAACGACGAGAAAGCCACTACCCAGGAATCAGTATATGATGTATCTAAAGATCTATTGAGACATGCCAGTAAAACTTTCTTCAACGTCTATCCTACTGTAAAGCAGAAAAAAGATAAGAAACCCAAAAAGGAAAAAAAGAAGAAAGAGATTCAGATTCGTGGTCGGGAATAGACTGCTTACCATTAGCAAAATGAAAATTGAATCATTACGCCAAGCATTACACAGCTTGTTATCCCACTTCTTTCCGTAAAACTTCCAGTGGAGGGCTATTGACCACTTCCCGGCTATTAAATATACCAATCATTACCGTGAAGAAAACCACCGCCACAAACATTACAATTACGGGAGTGAAATTAAAGTAGAAATCCAGATCCAATTGAAATCTGGCGATCAGATAACTGGACAGAATCGAAATTAAAATACCGGTCAGTGCTGCCAGAGCACCCAGTGAAAAATATTCCACCATATTAATTCGATTTAATTGTCTTTTAGATGCACCAAGTGTCCTAAGCAATACGCTTTCTTTTATCCGCTGATATTTACTCAACATTAATGAACTCAATAGCACAATTAGTCCCGTAAGGATGCAAAACAACGCCATAAATTGGATGATGTATGCCACCTTAGCTAGTAGTTCCTGCACTGTTTCCAAAACCATCCCGAGATCAATTACGGATACATTTGGAAACTTTTTTACTACCAGATTTCTTAGCTCAGCCGTTGTTTCAGGAGAAGGAGATTTGGTCACCAAAACATGAAATTGTGGTGCCTTTTCGAGTATTCCGGGAGGAAAGAGAATCAGAAACCGGGCACGCATATTGGCATTATCAATCTTACGAATACTACCTACATAGGTTTTCAATAAAGTGCCTTGTACATTAAAATCCATCTCGTCACCGAGATCGACATCCATGGCTTCTGCATAGGCCGTGGCCAATGAAATAAATATAGTATCCCTGACACCATCCGTTGTTTTATGGATATCCCCTCGCACTAACTTCTCATTCGAATCAAGATAATCACGATAGGTTACTCTGGATTCGCGATGAATCGCCCATCCTTTAGCAGTCCGGGTGCTGTCTGCAAGCCATTCACTTTTTGTCCTGCCCTTCCATCCTTCCAACCGCATGGTCACGATCGGCATCTGTTGAATGAGCGGCATATCTCTACCAACCACCATATCCGTGACGCTATCCTTCTGCCCGGACTCAATACCAAAGAGAAACATATTCGGTTGATTTCCTGCATCCATCTGACGTACATTACTGAGCAGCAAACCCTGTACGATAAATAATGTCGAAAGCACCGCAGTACCGAGTCCGATCGTGACCAGAAGCACCGTTGTCTGGTTGTTTGGTCGAAAAAGATTTGATAGTCCCTGCCGGATTTCAAAATTCCAATGACGGGGAAAAAATTTTTTCACCAGGTACATCGCGATTCGTGCAAAGAGAAATAAGATCACAAATGCAAGAAAAAGTCCCCCCGTAAAGAAAAGAGCCAATTTAAATTCACCCGTCATAAGGATGAGAAAGCTAAGAAGAGATGCAATAATTCCAATGAAAACCAAAATACTGCTGCGGTCATTCCATTTGATCACTGGGGTTCCCACCATTCTCAGTGTATGGAGCGGGTTAATTTCCTTAGCGGAAAGAAGAGGTAAAAGAGAAAAAAGCAGGGTTACCAATATTCCAAAAACCAAGCCCTCCAAAATGGCTTTAGCCGATAAGGAAAAGCTAACCTCAAAAGGAAGAAAGTCGGATAATATGCCAGGCAATGCTATTTGGATAAAGCTTCCGATTACAACACCCATCACGACACTAATCGTGCCTAGCAAACCAATCTGAATAAAATAAATTAAAAAAGCATCCCAACTACTTAATCCCAGACAGCGAAAAATAGCAATCGAAGAAATCTTGCTTTTTATATAAATAAAAACACTACTTGCTACGCCAATACATCCGAGCAAAAGGGCCACCAGAGCTACCAGATTCAGAAAACTGTACAGCCCGGAAAAAGCATCACTCACATTGTCTTTGCGATCGTCAACCGTTTCCATCCGCATACTTTCCTTTCGCATGGCTTCCACGCGCTCCTCCTTCCATTCGTCAATAGGAAAATCAGAAGCCACTTTATAGTAGTAGGAATAATTGACCAAACTCCCAGGTTGGATAAGCCCGGTTTTAAAGATGTAAGACTTCCCGATATACACCAATGGTGCAAAAGAGGCAGAGAGACTGGATCCACCTAGTGATTTCTTAAGACTACCGGAGATGACAAAACTTAAATCTCCCAGTTTAATCGTATCACCAATGGCCAGATTTTGTTCAATGATAAGGGATTCATCGAGAATGGCATTCTGACGATCTTGATAACGCATAGCTGCCGAATCCGGACTCGTTTCGAGACTTCCGTAGAAAGGAAACGGACCCTCAATCGCTTTAATCCGGACAAACTGAGAGGAGCCCTTTTCAGGAAAATAGGCCATACTCAGCATTTCGATTTCACTGGCTTGGTCAGCGTTCAGAGAATCCGTGCTTGCTTCTGTGATTGGCCCCATCGGTCGATTGCCGGTGACCACCAGATCAGCACCTAACAGAGCCGCTGCTTCTCTATCAATGTCCCGGATCAGATTATAATTAAACGAATTAATAGCGACTAAAGCGGCAATACCCAAGACTATGGATGACATAAATAAAAGCAGCTTACCCCGATTCTTGCGACTATCACGATAAGCGGTACGAAAGAGGAATGGCCAATTACGCATGTGACCTTACCTCTTCATCTGAAACAATATGTCCTCCTTTCAGACGGATGATACGATTTGTTCTTTTGGCCAATTCCATATCATGGGTTACAATCACGAGCGTCGTCCCCTTTTCGCGGTTTAATTCGAAGATCAGACGTTCGATTTGCTGGCCTGTTTCTTCATCTAGATTACCGGTGGGTTCATCGGCAAACAATATAGCCGGGGTGGTGGAAAATGCCCGGGCGATACAAATTCGCTGCTGTTCTCCCCCACTAAGTTGTGCAGGGTAATGTAATGCCCGTTCACTCAGCCCCACCCTTTCGAGCAATTGGTGAGCAGTTTCCTGCACCGATCGTTCTCCCCGTAGTTCCAATGGTACCGATATATTTTCCAGGGCAGTAAGTGTAGGAATTAATTGAAAATCCTGAAAAATAAAGCCTATTTTCCGATTCCGGACTAAGGCTCTTTCGTCCTCGGTAAGATCATTTAATGGCTGATCATCCAGTACTATAAGGCCATTTGATGGCTGATCCAAACCCGCACAAAGGCCCAATAAAGTGGTTTTTCCACTACCTGACGGTCCGACAATAGCCACCGTTTCACCTTGTTGAATGGTAAACTCGATATCCTCCAGCACTTTAAGTTTCCGTGGTCCACTTTGATAAACCTTCGAAACATCTTTAACTTGCAGTATAGATGTCATATGTATTGAAAATTCCTATGTCGAAAGTAACAGAATTATGAAGGAGTTGTTTAATTCATTAGACAGCCCAACTGCAAAACTAGATTAGCTCAAAAAAAATGAAATTTATGACCAAGCAACATCTGGCAATTTCCTTTCTAATGATATCCCTGTTTTTCGCTTGCCAGCCAAAAAAAACCGCACCTACCAATGCAGAAAATAACACACCTTCAACCAGTACGGAGCGTCGGGAAAACCAAAAGGTCATTCTCTTTTTTGGCAATAGTCTTACGGCTGGTTATGGGCTTGAAGAGTCACAATCATTTCCTTCACTCATTCAGAAACGAATTGACTCCCTGGAACTTGACTACCGGGTGGTCAATGGCGGTATAAGTGGTGAAACGAGTGCTGGAGGATTTGCCAGAATTGATTGGACTCTAAATCAACCGGTCAATATTTTTATCCTGGAACTCGGAGCGAATGATGCCTTAAGAGGATTTGATCTGGCTGCGACGATGGAAAACCTGCAGAATATTATTAGCGCTGTTCAGGCTAAAGACCCGCAAATCAAGATTATTGTTGCCGGTATGAAAGCCCCACCCAACATGGGTACCGAGTATAGTAAATCCTTTGAAAACATTTATAAGCAACTGAGCAGGGATAATGATGTTCCTCTGATTCCATTTTTACTGGAGGGGGTTGCTGGTATCCCTGACCTCAATCTGGCAGATGGCATGCATCCTAATGAAGAGGGACAAAAAATCGTACGAGAAAATGTCTGGAAGGTCTTATCTCCGTTAATTCAATCATAAGCTTGATTTAGACTATTCTTCGAAAAAAACTTAAGGAAATTTTCACAGTTTATTCGGCTGTTGATAAAGTCCTGTTAAAAAATTCAACCGCTATCAGATTCGGTGCAGTCGCTCCGTTTCAGTTTCCAAAGTACCTATAGGAAGCAGTAAATACCTCATCAAAAAAGCCTGTCATGAAAACTAGCCCAATCAGCTTCCTGGTCTTATGCCTGTTAATTATTTCCAGTTGCCAAAAAGAGGAATTAAGCGACTTTACGGAAGACTCCGGATCAGATATCTCCACTGAAGATTTGAATATTGGTATCTGTACCCAATTATATGGAG
>JAGQWV010000386.1 GCA_020437045.1 Saprospiraceae bacterium
ATACCCTCTATCTCTTACCAATATCAAATGTAAAAACATTCCATCAAAATAATTCAAATTACGAATGATAGTTGACCCGCGCAGAGGAAGGGGATTATCATTCATTTGATCTTGGTTCGTAATACAAGACTGTCATTAATTTTTGATCTAAATAGGTATTGGTTACCCTCTGGAGGTCAGTGGCTGTGATCATCTGATACTTCTCGGACTCAGAATTTATTAGTTCTACATCCCCTATTAATTCATAGTAAGCGAGGTTCATTGCTTTACTAAGGGTACTGGTTTCTGAAAAAACTACTGATGACTCGAGTCCATTTTTTAATTTTTCCATAATCCGGTCTTCTACCAGCTCGTGCTTTACCTGCTCAATGATTTCCAGGATCTGATCGATGGCATTTTCGTAAGTCACTCCCTGCGATAATTTACCTTCCACCATAAACAAACCGGTGTCGTGTGTGCCGGTAATATAGGCATCCGCAGCTGCTAAAACCTCTGACTCCTTAATTAATTTTTTATAAAAAAGAGAGCTTCGACCGAGAGCTAAGAGGTCTGACAACAGGTCCAGAACATAATAATCGGGATGAGTACGACCCACCATAGGAAAAACCAAATAAAAGGCAGGCACGGGCACGTCTGATTGTATATGAATTTTTCGTGGCCGGTATTCTCTTAGATTAAAATCAAAGTTTTTTGCCGAAGCGGGAGAAATGGGTAATTGGGAGAAGTATTTCTCCACCAATTTTTTCGTCTCATTGATATTAAGATTTCCGGCAATGGAAAGTATGCAATTTTCTGCATTATAATATTGACGATAAAATCCTTTGATATCCTTCAATTTAATACTGCCAATTTCTTCTGCAGTCAGACCGATCGTGGGCCAGCGATAGGGATGGTTTTTATAGATGGCGGGAAGAAGATGATGCCAAATGTCACCATATGGTTCGTTGAGACACGATTCATGCAATTCTTCGATGACCACTTTCTGTTGAGTTTTAAAAGCCTTACTGGTAACCTGCAAATTTGCCAGACGGTCAGCTTCCAGCCATAATAAAGTCTCCAGGTTTTGATATGGCCCATAACTGTAATAATCAGCGTAATCACTATTAGTGAAAGCATTATTTTCTGCCCCCGCCATCTGGATCGGTTCATCGAAATCCGGAACACGGGGAGTACCGGCAAACATCAAGTGTTCAAAAAGGTGGGCCAAACCAGATTTCTGAGGAGGATCAAATTTAGATCCAGCCTGAAATAGCAGATTCACTGCCACTAGTGGTGTCAATTCATCCCGATGAAGAATTACCCTAAGTCCATTGCCTAGTATCAGACGTTCGTAGTCGACCATATTTCACTTCTTCTGGCAAAGGTACTTCTTGCCTCTTAAAAAACAGTTTCAAAATCATATTGATTGTCATCGCATGATTTACTAAAATCCAAATGTCATTTTTTCCAAAAAAACCCTTGCTCAATCCCTACTTACAAAGATGGAGTCCAAGAGCGCTGACCTAAGGCATAGTAAAATCATCATATAGACCATCACATCGGGACTTTTGTAACTTTAGGCGAAATGCGAATTAAACAAATCCAAAATACTTATCTGGACCTGGAGTTACGTAGTGCAACGGTAGCTGACAGGAAAGATCTGTCTACACATGAGAACGTAAAAATTCCCAGTTACGGGCACATCGACCCTCTCGATCTACTTGCTTCAAAATATCCCTCGGGGATGCCTCCCTACTCCAGAGGTCCTTATGCAACCATGTATATTGGACGTCCCTGGACAATCAGGCAATATGCTGGTTTTTCGACAGCTGAAGAAAGCAACGCATTCTACCTGCGGAATCTTGCTGCCGGTCAAAAAGGCCTTTCTGTTGCTTTTGATCTCGCTACCCATCGGGGCTATGACTCGGATCATCCGAGAGTAAGCGGTGATGTTGGCAAAGCCGGCGTTGCCATTGACTCGGTCGAAGACATGCATCTGCTTTTTAAAGACATACCTTTGGATAAGATGTCCGTGTCGATGACCATGAATGGTGCTGTGTTACCCATCTTGGCCTTTTATCTGGTGGTAGCGGAAGAAACAGGAATACCTTATAGCAAACTAAGTGGTACCATACAAAATGACATTCTTAAGGAATTTATGGTACGCAACACCTTTATCTATCCTCCCCGGCCTTCCATGCGCATCGTTGGTGATATTTTCCAGTTTATGGCCAACAAAGTACCGCGTTTCAATTCGATCAGTGTCAGTGGCTACCATATGCATGAAGCCGGAGCAACCGCAGATCTGGAAATCGCCTATACCCTTGCTGATGGCCTGGAATATGTACGCACCGGCATCAGAGCAGGTCTGCAAATCGACGACTTTGCGCCCAGGGTCAGTTTCTTCTGGGGCATTGGTATGAATCACTTTACCGAGGTGGCAAAAATGCGCGCGGCCCGGATTATCTGGGCGGAAATGATAAGGTCTTTCAATCCCGTAAATCCAAAATCCATGGCTCTGCGTACCCACTGTCAGACCAGTGGATGGAGCCTGGTCGCCCAGGACCCCTACAATAATATCGCCCGTACCACTATGGAAGCTATTTCGGCAGCATTGGGAGGTACGCAATCATTACATACCAATGCTTTGGATGAAGCATTGGCACTGCCCTCAGATTTTACCGCCAAAGTAGCCCGGGATACCCAGATTTACCTGCAGAAAGAGACGGATCTTTGCCACACTATAGATCCCTATGGAGGAGCTGACTACATCGAGTGGCTAACTGCCCGATTATACGAAAAAGCCTGGAACTGGATTGATGAAATCGAGGACGCCGGGGGCATGACGGCCGCTATTGAAACCGGCCTGCCTAAAAGGAGAATAGAAGAGGCTGCCGCGCGACGACAGGCAAAAATTGATGCCGAAATGGAAACCATCATCGGTAAAAACCGCTATCCATTTGAAGGCTCCAGACCCGAATTACTAAAGGTAGACAATGAAATCGTCAAGCAGAGTCAACTGGAAAAATTGGCTAAGGTCAGACAATCCCGGGATCAACAGCGGGTAGAACTTACCTTGCAAAAAGTCACTGAAGCCGCCAGAAACCAACAACTTAATCTCCTGGAAGCATGTATTCATGCAGCTAAAGCGAGGGCGACCCTGGGAGAAATATCCACCGCCATTGAAGACGTGTTTGGACGGCACCAGGCTAAGAATAGTTTAATTTCAGGTGTTTATGCTCGAGAAATGACAAATTCGGAAGATTTCGAAAAGGCACGCGCATCTACAGATACGTTTGCTAAAAAATATGGTCGCAGACCCCGCATTATGATTGCCAAATTAGGACAGGATGGTCACGATCGGGGAGCTCGAATCATTGCCACTAGTTTTGCAGACATGGGATTTGATGTTGATATAGGACCGTTATTTCAGACTCCGGAAGAGGCAGCCCGGCAAGCAGCTGAAAATGATGTTCATTTTCTAGGAATATCTTCGATGACTGGAGGACACGACACTTTAGTGCCGGAGACCATTGATGCTTTAAAAAAATTGGGCCGTCCCGATATCCAGATCATTTTAGGAGGTATCGTTCCGGAAGATGAATTTGATCAACTACTCCAAATGGGTGTACATGCTATTTTCGGACCAGGCACTAATATCCCCTTAGCTGCCATTCAACTGATGGAAAATTATAGCCAATCGTCGTAAGCTACAATATCCTATCATTCCGAAAACCGATCACGGACTTTCTACCATAAATAATTCACTGGAGATGTGATCTGCAAATAATTTCCCTTCATCGGTAAGGGTAAAAATGCCCTCTTTATTAAAGACCCATTTTCGATCTACAAACTGCTTCACTTCTTGCTGAAAGTATATGCTGAATGAATCACCCAGACTTGCAAGATGTTCCAGACTGCAACCCCAAATCGTCCGCAGGCCAGTCATGATGTATTCATTATAAACTTGTTCAACTTCCAATTTCTCCTGACTCAATGGCAGGACATTTTCACCAATAGATCGCACATATTGGGCATTATTGGCGACATTCCAGCTTCGACTCACCCCATTGTAAGAATGGGCGGAAGGACCCAAACCCAGATATTCCTCCTGCTTCCAATAGTTTCCATTATGTACAGCAATAAATCCTGGTTTAGCAAAATTAGAGATTTCATAATGCAGCCAACCACGATCCCGGGCATATTCCATCAGCAGTTTAAACTGATTGGCGGAATGCTCATCGGAAGTCGACTCAACTTGATGCGTTTTGATCTGATGTGCAAGCAATGTCCTTGGCTCAACCGTAAGGGCATAACAGGAAAGATGATTAATGGGAAATTCAGCCATGATTCTTAGATTCTCTTCCCAATCATCATCCGTAAGACCAGGAATACCGTAGATCAGGTCAATGGAAAGATTATCAAAGCCTTTGTGGATTGCAGCCGTCAAGCAAGACTTTGCCTGAACTGCGTTGTGAGCACGGTGCATAAAAACCAAATCCCGCTCCCGGAAAGATTGAACGCCAATGCTCAACCGGTTTACGGCTGTATCAGCGAGCATCACGAGCTTTTCTGAATGGAGATCGTCGGGATTTGCCTCCAGGGTAATCTCAACTTTATCTGAAAGGTCAAAATGGCATTCGATAGCTCTCCATATGCGATCCAATTGGTGTCGAGATAATAAGGAAGGCGTTCCACCACCAAAATATACAGAATCAAGTTGTGGACCGGAGAGATAATCGCTCCGCATGTTCATCTCCGCTATGATCGCATCAACTAATGCATCCATGGTTTCAAGGCGGGTTGAAAAGTGAAAATTGCAGTAACTACAGGCCTGTTTACAAAAAGGAATATGTATATAAAGCCCTGCCATTTATTTCGTTGTAGATTCGTTCATTAGGTAAAGATAATGGTTTGAAGACCGTAAGCTATCTACTTGTTTTTTTCCTTTTATTATCGATGCAGACCTGGTGCTTTGCTCAGGTACTGCCGGTATACTGGTCTACCGATCATAAGTCACCTATTGAATTACCGGATAGTTTGGAGTTGAGTAATGTAGAAGATAGTTGCCATGTGTACCTTCGAAAACTGCATGAGCAGGCATATCTCGAGGCTTCTGTAGACAGTATAATTAAAACTTCAACCCATATCAATATCAAGCTTCATTTGGGGAGACCCTATCGGTGGAGTTATCTGCATTTAGACAGTGTACCGAAGTTCATTAAGGAAGGATTAACCTACTCTTTTGCTGAAGGCCACTTATTTCATCCCGACGATATAGAGAATCTTTTTGAAGAAATTCTGCAAAAAGCCGAAAACTTAGGCTATCCTTTTGCAGCCGTTCATTTGGATAGTATCGGCATTGTCGAAAATAATATCGTTGCCAGTGTAAAAATGAAATTAAATCAAAAGTTTACGATCGAGCAGATAGAAATCGAAGGGAACTTGTCAATAAGTGATCGCTACTTAAAACACATTATCGCTATCGATGAAGGGCAACCCTTTAATAAGCAAGAAATCATTGCCATT
>JAGQWV010000387.1 GCA_020437045.1 Saprospiraceae bacterium
ATCAGCATTAAATTTGATCAGAATCTGTCCCAGTTGAGCAAGCTGTACTTGAAGGTTATTTTTGGAGTCATAAATCGCTATCGAAGCTGGATCGTCAAAATCAGCCTCAGGATTTCCTCCAAGACAATCACGATAAAACATGAGGGTAATCTCATATTTATCATTGCCAAGACATCGATAAGTTAAATCTCCACCAACAATGTGTGTGGCAAAACCCGAAACAGACCAGAGCACCATAGCCATCATAAAGGCTAATCTTAGGCTCCTGCTAGATTTCAGGACATATTTATTTAGAGAATGAAGCTTCATCATCATTTTTATCAATCGTTTGATCTACGTACATCAATGATTTCCACACGTCTCTCCCTCGAAGCTGGTACGCTATAAATTGAATTTCTGGCATCGCTAATGTCATCACTCACATAGATTGGAGCTTTTGACTCACCCAATGGTTCTTGAACGATTTTCAAGGTCCCATTATTGATAGCTCTGATTAATACTCCATCAGAATATCTTCTAAACTGGTTGATAACACTGCTTATTCGTCTGCTGCTAAGCAAATCGTTATAGTTGGATGGTGCTCTTGGACTGGCAAATCCCTGAATCACCACTTCTATTTTTTCTCCTTTCTCAATCTCTTCACTTAAAAGTTGGATAAACTTAAGAATGTCGTTGCGTCCTTCCCTGACCGAATACTCAAAGAATCGTTCAAGATCATCAGCCGCCTCTGCCTTTGCTCCATTTATCAATGGTGCAGTAAACTGCTCCTTAAATTCTTCCTTACGCTCCATAAAAGGTGGATAAGTATCATCATAGGTGACCCTTGTCGAGCGATTGTAAGTGCGTGGATTCGGGTGATCATTATCAAAGTATACGGCAAGCGGTAAGTAATCTTCCAAATCACCTTGCTTCAGATATACTTTCTTCGTAATCCGGTTACCAGGTGTATTAATTGTGCTTAACAAGAGCGTGTCGGGTCTATATCCTCTCTTCGAAGTGATTATCTGATATGATTTATCCCTGTCCAACGGGAAGATGAAGCTATTCCCATCTTCATTAATTTGTACGACAGTTTCATTCGAAGGATCTGATAAATCTAATAACTTTACGGTGGCCCCTCGCAATTCCTCCTTCGTTTGATCATCAAAGACCAAAAGTTCCAAATCCAGTGATTGAGATTGCAGGAAGAGTTTTTTAACTAGTTCTGTCGACTTGTTAATGCCCCGGGTGGTAAACATAATCGTATCTGGAAAATACCCGGGCTTTTCAGCAATCACTTTATAACTCCGGTTACGAATTAGAGGAAATTTAAACTCATTGGTATTTTCCGCAGATTGCGTTCCGATAACCTTCTCATCTCCATTAACTTCCAACAGCGTTACCGTTGCACCCAGCAGGTCCTGTTGCGTTGCCTTATCATAGGTTAAGGCTTTCAGGGTTATATCCAATTCCTCGAAAGCAGCCTTATAAATATCATTACAACATGCTTCTTCCAGATCTTCAATAAACATTGAGCCCTGTCTATTGGAAGCAAAATATGCAGTATCTTCCTGATCGGCTAAGAAGAAATACAGGTCATTATAGCTACTATTGATCGGTGCACCTAAATTTTCAATATAAGGATCCACCAGATTACCACCGGTATAGATGCTATAGATATCAAAACCACCAAAACCCTGGTAGCCCATTGAACTAAAATAGAGCGTTTCACTTGGCTTATGGTAAAATGGAGTCATATCGTACTCCATGGTGTTGATAGGCATCAAATTGACAGGATCACCAAAAGTATTATTATCGCCGATCACACTATACCAGATATCCATCTTTCCTTTACTGCCGGGTCGATCCGAAGCAAAATATATAGCTGGCTCATGGGAAAAAGGATCTAATCCCAAAGATGGTTGCGTCGTAGTATAAGTGCTATCATTAATGTTTCCCGGCAATTTGACCGGATCCGAAAATTGACCGTCTTTAAAATCACGATAATAGATATCGCAACGGATTTCAGTGGCGTTTTTATACTCACAGATCGTATAATACACACGGTCTTTATCCTCACTGAATACAACATGTCCGGTGTGATATTTCTTATCATTAAAATCGGGATCAAATTGCACTCCTTCACCTCCCTTGATCGACCAAAGCGCATTGGAAAATATACGTCTTGGTTTTGATTCATCCATATCTGATGGAAAGCGTAACGAAGAATAATACAATGTATCACCCAACTGTACCGGACCATATTCTGAGAATGGAGTATTGATGTTGGACCCCAAATGTTCAACTGTAACAAATTCATGCACAGAATCCTGTTGGGTTATGGCCCAATCACAATCTTCTATCTCTTTTTTGGCAACCTCTGTATAGTAGGGATTGTCCAGTTCATTTTCCGAGAGATATAACTCATAGTTTTGTTTTGCTTCCTCATACTTACCCTGTCGTTTTTGCATCTCGGCAAGCCAATACGTAGCTAAGGGATACTCCCCATTCTTCTGCAAATCAAATACCTTCTTGTAATTCTCTTCTGCAACCTTGTAAGCATTAAAAAGCCGGGCAGCTTCCGCCGTTTTATAAAAAACAGCGATATCTTCCTGACCAAACTCTTGTACAGTTTTGTAATAGTGCAATGCTGAGTAATAATCCTTTGATTCAAAGGCTGTTTCAGCTGCATCAAGAAAAGCTTGCCGGGTTTGACCGAATGCAGAAACTGCAGTCAGTAACAAGAACCCAATTAATAGTTTTTTCATCTTCATCATTCGGCAGCTTCTGTCTTTTAAAATATCGGACATGTCTTAAAGACACCGAGAGCTTTTACTTTCTCAATGCGGTAAGAAACCCAAATCTCAGGACCACCCTTTTGGTCAGTTGCAACTTCAAAATTTGAAACGTTTATATCATAACTAACTCCAGCGGAAAAGGTCTTATAATGCAATTCAACCGTTGGAATGATAGCATCAGTTATCTTATTGAGGCGAAGATTAGCACCTGCTTGAATGGCCAACTCTTTTCCTCTACTTTGATCGAGGTATAATCTAAGTGCCAAACCGGGTACGTATTCCCGATAGGTAGTTTGGAATTGTGCAGTTGCTCTCGCAAGAAAATCAATCGCACCACCCAACTTAATCGCACCGATTCCATATACAGCGAATCGGTTTGGCAGTTTAATCTTCTCGCTATCAAAAAAATCTTGTCTAGGACGATTCAGGTGATAAAGTGCGACTCCCAGATCCACTTTCGTTCGCCGATCATCTTTTTGAAGCCGAAGATTGGTACCCACCGAAAAGTCAGCAAAAAAATCAGAAGTATTGTCAAAGCTCTCCCCTGTAGGCAAGGATGGATCAAATTTGTCACCATCCCATTGACTATCAAAAGTAAGATCTGCAGATTTATACGAACGATTACTAAGACCTAATTGGACTCCGCCAGTGAGAAATG
>JAGQWV010000388.1 GCA_020437045.1 Saprospiraceae bacterium
GAAGACCCCGCTCATTATAGAAGGGTATTGGAAAAGCTTCTTCTTCTCTGTAAATAAGTTTGGCGTGTTGCGGTCTCGCAATATCTATTTGCAGAACATCATAATAGCTGTTAGCAACTAAGGTATCGTCTTCAATGACAAATTCGCGAATGCCTGGGATGTTGATATAATTTATGTGTTGCGAATTTTGGCTGGAAACAACATGGATTCCCCGGTCAATATCTAAAACAAACAGGATAGTGTCTATTAAAATATAATGTCCGGGATTTACAATGGGGGCGATTCGGGTATTGGTAATTGGTAAACGGTATTTATCTATCTGGCCAAATACAGGTGTGGCTTTGGTATAGGTTACTTCTCGTTCACAAGTTTCATCATCACACGAACCTAAAGCTAAATATAATACCGCAGCCCAAAGTAAAGTCAAGGTTTCTTTCATCTGGCGTGCTCGTTTTTAAAATAACGGCACGTGGGAAAATTATTGCCTGATTCTTAAAAACTTTAACACAATTGATGCGAAAGGACCCCTAATTTCTTTACCCTTATTGTAGGGGTCGGATTTTAATACTTCGGAATTTTACTGCGTCACCATGATTTTGCAGGAGCAAATGGCCCTGTTTAGCCAAACCAAAGTTTTTAAAGTCCTTGTACTTACTGTTTTTAACCAGATTGATATATTCCTGAGATCCTCTTTTGAATTCAAGAACTTTGATATGGTTTAGCCAATGTTCAACGATATTATTTGGTTTAACTACAATCCTTACATGATTCCATTCTCCCGGAGGACGGACAAATCGTTCTGGTTTTTCCGCCGGAATCAAATCATAGAGCGATCCCAAAGTATGACTGGGAGGAAGACCTCCTTCTTTTGCGGCAGGGTGGTCCTTGTCATCTATGATTTGGTATTCCAGACCAATCCCTGATTTCGATTGGGCATCATTGTAACTTTCATCAACAAAATATTTTATGCCACTATTTCCACCTTTCGTGAGATTGAATTCGAGTTGGAAGTCAAAAGCACCAAATTGATCCCTGGTTATTATATCGCCTACGCTTTCCTGCGATTTGTCACCCGGTTCGAGTGCCAAATCTCCATTGTCGATTTTCCATGAGTTAACGGGAAAATTTTCCTGATGTATGCTGCGCCAGTTATCTGTGCTATGCCCATCGAATAAAGAAATCCAACCAAGTGATTTTTCGGCGTCTGATAATTTATTTACTTCCGTATTGACGATAAATGGAAACGAGCCGCTTCTTTTTTCAGGATTTTCTTTCAAGCGTATATTTCGCCAGCGAATTTTTCTTCCATGCAATTCAGGACGGTCTACCGAATGTATCTGAAGAGCAATAAAACCGTTCAATGTCATATCGTCGATTAAAAATGCTGCTGGCTCATCATTTACCCAGGTCTTTATTTCCGATCCGATAGCCTCGACATAAATTTTATTCCATTCTAATGGTTTAAAAGCTCGCCCACCATCAGGATTGAGCCCCATTGGGAAAAGCCATCCTCTTCGTGATTCGTCATAAATGCCTCCAGACCATGCTCTGCTGCTTGGATCTATCTCCGCTTGATACCCGTGTACTTTACCATTCATGTAATCGGTAGTGTTACTCCTGAATTGTACACCGGAGTTAATGAAAGTATCGATTTTCACTTCAAATTCTAAAGCAAAGTCTCCATACTTATCATTTGTTGCCAGGAATGTATTGGGTGTGCTGGGTTTGGTTGTTCCGATAATGACGCCATCTTCGACTGTGAATTCCGCATTTCCATTCAATCGATTCCAACCGGTTAGATCTTGGCCATTAAATAAAATATGCCAGCCATCAACGATTTCAGGTGAAGGTTTGGGACTACTACATGAAAGGAAGATAAAATTGCATAGCAAACCGAAAAAAAACAAATTTTTAATCATGCTCATTAATTATGTAAGAGTGGAATATTCCAAATTTCAGAGCTTCTTTAAAACCGGGCTCAAGATAGATAACTTATTGAAAATGTGCTTAGTTCGCTTACAGGGCCTGGTATAAAATACTATTTACACGCAATTTTCATTGCTTGATTATGGAAGCTCTCCATTTAGGACCTCTGATTCGGCTTCGAGTTCTGAAATAATCATTGCATAGGCTGTTTTTAAAGCACTTTTTTCGTCTTCCGTACAGCTTGTGAAAGAATGACCGTACCGCTCTCGTGCTTTGTCGTCATATAGTCGGGCAAAACATTTTACGATGCCATCGTAGACATCAATATATTTGTGGTAACTACTTCCACGATCGTTCTTTATGGATATGACGGCTTTTTTTGGACTCGTAGATAAGGTTGGTGATTTTGAAGGATTGAGAATAAACTGACGGACTACTTCGGGTAGTGCATCTGCGTCGATGATCCGCTCCTCGACCATCAGTTGATCGAATTTGTTGAGGTAGATGCTCAGCACATTTTGATCTTTTAATTGCATTATGGGTGCTTCCGGATTCCAGGTTGGAAGTCGCACCAGGATTCCTGATTCATCCACGATGGTGGTAGTGACCATGAAAAATATTAAGAGGAGGAAGGCAATATCCGCCATAGAGCTTGCCGGCACGGGCCTGGTAATTTCACGTCGATTGAACATGTCTTTTTTAAACATCAGATGACATATTCGTACCGTAATGGTGTTTTGACCACTGGATATCACAAAAGTGGACTATTTTTTGCAGCCATAAACACTGGTACTTTATTAACTTGCTGATACATAAAGACTGAGGTATGAAACCGGAAGACCTGATCACCGAAACACTTGGACCCCGCACCATTCTTTCACCTTTAGCGCTGGAACATCTCTCTGGCTTTCATTTTATTGATGACAGTGAGCGAATCTTGTTTAATACCGTATACAATGAGGGCGTGGCTAATGGCAATGGATGGAAGAATCCCCTAAGTATGGAGATGGCCGGCCCGAGAGAAAAGATTTATTTCGATCCGTCTAAGACGACAGCGGCAATCGTAACCTGTGGAGGTCTTTGCCCCGGGATCAATAACGTGATCAGGAGCTTGGTGATGACGTTACACTATCGCTATGGTGTACGCCGCATCTTGGGGGTGCAATACGGATATCAGGGCTTTATAGCTAAATACAAACATCCATTTGTTGAAATGACTCCATCCCTGGTAAGTGATATTCATCAATTTGGAGGTACCATTCTTGGATCTTCCCGAGGGGCACAGGATACTGGTCAGATTGTCGATTGTCTGGAGAGGAATGGCATCAATATACTATTTACCATTGGTGGTGATGGCACGTTACGTGGCGCAAATGGTATCGCTGAGGAAATCAAACGCAGGGGTTTAAAGATAGCCGTGGTTGGGATTCCCAAGACGATTGACAATGATATCAACCATATTGAAAAAACTTTTGGCTTTGAAACCTCCTTTACTATAGCCAGTCCAATCATCCGGGATGCCCACAATGAAGCGCAGGGAGCTTATAATGGAGTAGCCATTGTTAAACTAATGGGGCGGGATTCAGGATTTATAGCTGCGAATGCCGCGCTTGCCATGCCGGAAGTAAACCTTGTGCTTGTGCCAGAAATTGAGTTTGACTTATACGGCAAAGATGGCCTTCTGGAAATTATCCGACGCAGATTAGAGAGAAAACATCATATACTTATAGTGGTAGCAGAAGGAGCAGGACAAAGTCACTTTCAACGGAAAAGAGAAAAAGATGCCTCCGGTAATATGATTTACAATGACATTGGAATTTTTCTGAAGAATGAAATCAGAAAATATTTTGATGAAATAAAATTAGGGGTGGTTATTAAATATATTGACCCCAGTTACATTATACGCAGTGCTCCCGCAAATCCCAGTGATAGCATCTTTTGCAATAAATTGGGAATTAGTGCTGTACATGCTGCGATGGCCGGGAAAACAAATTTAGTCGTTGGACGAAGAAATAATGCATTTATTCATCTTCCTATTGAAACCGTAGTGCAAGAGCGAAAGAAGATTGACGTGGAAAGTGATACCTGGATCAATTTGTTGGAAACAACGGGCCAGCCTATCAGTATGAAAAATTCATCTAAGGTGCGGGCCCGCTCCCGGGTATCCGATAGATAATTAGACTCTTGCGATCTGTATAGAGCTAAAAAGAGCGAGCCTCCTGAGAAAACAAATTTTCAGGAGGCGCGAATCAGTTGAACTACTAACCAAAACTATGACTATGAGATCTTCGCACTTTTGCGAAAGCAAATATTCTTTTTATTACATCCGAAAGATTGGTTGGCCCGACCAAATCGCCGGGCCGTGTTGGGGTTGAACTCAGATGGTTTTTCG
>JAGQWV010000389.1 GCA_020437045.1 Saprospiraceae bacterium
TCTTATGTCAGGAATCCGGGTTGACAGAGACCTTTGATCATCATTTATCCCGAAAACTCAAAGGATTATTCAAACAAACTATTGGTCAATTCATCCTGAAATGAATAAAAGACATTTCTTAACTCACTTTCTGCATTGGTACCGTAGTTGACAACAAAGCAGCAGGTAATATCGTAATTAGGAAAATAAAAGCAATTTGCACTATACCCCAAATCTCGTCCGGTATGCCCATAACCAAATCGATCTGATTGTTGATCCTGATTAAAATACCGTTTCATCAAGCCGGCACCAAGGTATAGATCGTTATTGGGATCATCAGGATCGATCTCCTCAACAAAAGCGGTCATCTGTTGCATTTCGCTTTCAGACAAAATGGTTTTCTCTCTGACCAAGGCTTCGATAAACTTTTGCAGATCAAATACGGTACTGTAAAAACCTCCATAGCCATTTCCACTTCCGGTGTTAAAATTAGTGACATTGGTTAAGCTTTGATTATTGTACAAATCATAATAGCCCTGAGCGGTAATTACGGGTACTTTGTCATGCGAATAGTAGTAGGTATCCCGCATCTGCAGCGGATTAAGCACCATCTCCCGTAAAGCTTCCCAATGCGGTCGACCAATCACCTTATCCAACACCAGGCTTAGTAAAAGCGTATTTGTATTCGAATAAAAACAACTGCTGCCCAAAGGAAATTTTGGCTCTTTTCCATAAGCAAATTCAATTAGTTCTTCGCCTGACCAATGCTTATCCGGATTATTTAATAACGCCAAATAAAAAGATGTACTCGTGATGATATCAAAAATTCCAGTTGTATGATTCATCAATTGCCGAACCGTTGCACCCCGACAATTACTCACCTTTTCCAGGATCTCATCAGACAGGTATTGATCCACTTTATCATCCAGTGACAAGAGTCCATCTTCTACCAACAGGTGGGTAAGCGTACCATTAAACATTTTGGTGATACTGGCTACCTTGGAAACCGTACATGGTAAAAAGTCGATTTCCTGGGATAAATCCGCTTTCCCTGCAGAACCAGCCCAGGCGCCATTATTGTCACGAACCAACAATGCAATCCCAGGCAGCCCCTGGGCAACATATGTATCGAGCATGTCTTGAAAAATCTGATGTTTAGGATGCTGCACCGATTCAGGTTGTTCGCTATAGCTACAAGATGCTGAGTGCCCGATATCGCCTTTGCGACATTCATAAAATACAAGGATGCATAAGAATAAAGTCAAGTTTCTCATAGTTCATTCATGATTGGATGGGGTAATGGGAACATACAATCCAATGTGTATGGAGGTCGCCGGCAAAAGCGGTACATATTCCCTAACAAATGGCGTCACCATTCGAAAACGGTATTGAATGAATGGCTGAAAGAGACTGGAAGCCTGATATAATAGACCAGAAGCGATTGAAATCTGAGCGTGTGCCTTGCCCAATCTTCCGACCCTCCTATAGTCTCCACTATCTTCCAATTTGAAAATTTCATGTTTTTCAAAAGTGTGGAGGTAGCCTAAACCACCAGCAACACCGAGTCGCAAGCCACGAAATAGCTTAAAATCCCAATTATACTCACCATAAATTTGTAAGCCATGATGTACCAGCCGATGGTAATAATAGCCCAACTTCCAAGTTAAAAAGGTACGCGAGTTTTCCTTTTCTCTAAGTCGTGTCTGTAACCCTATATCCAACCCGGGATGCACTGCCCCGGCCCAGGTACCTCCGGGTAAGCTGGTCGCATGGCTAAAAAATGAGAAAGAAACGGCAGATTTTTGGGCAAAACCATGAAATGTAAAGAAAGTAAGTAGAACGGTGAGAATTAGCGTTGATCGAAGCATGGGAATAAATGATTTTGATTTTAGCGACAAAACCCACAATCCTTCAATCACTTCATTCTAATTTAGCAATAACTAAGGAAGTTTAGAAATTTTTAGTAGAACAAATTAAGTGTGAAGTTAAATGAAAGGGCAAACTAAAATTTCACAAGCTCTCAGAAATGCTCCACACCATATTCAGATTTGGCAACTCGATCATTCTTCGATTTTCTCCAGAACTTCAATATCAAAGATCAAATGTTGGTCTGGTTTGACGAGACTGCCAAATCCTTTTGAACTATATCCTTTATAGGCGGGAACCAGCAGGATAATGCGACCTCCAACCTTTATAAGAGGTAGACCGTCATTCCACCCCTGAATGACATTGCCCAAATAAAATGTAAATGGTTGACCGCGTTGACGCGATGATTGAAAGGCCTGCAGATCGGTATCATATCCTGTATAATCTACTTTCAAACGGTCGCCCCAGGCAATTGAAGAACCATCTCCTGGTTTTAATATCTTATAAAACAAGCCATTGGAAGTTTGCTGGAGATCCCAATGATGATCTATAATGAGATTGACGACCTCATTATGCTGCACCTCGCTGGAATCTTCAGGGTTGTCAATAAGCCAGGGAGCACATCGGGTGATCACAACTTCTTCCGCAATGGAGGGCATAACAAAATCTTCTTCCAGCGGCTCTTGCTCTGATTTTGATTGTCCACACCCTATCACAGAGAGATAGAAAGAAAGACCTACAAGTATAGTTAAAAGTAAAAGTCCAGTTTTAATTCTTGGCCGCACGGATAGTCGTATTTTCCTGTATCCAGCAACCTACCCGAAAAGAGCCACCTTCTTGCAGGTTTCTTTGAAAGACATCTTCCTTCGAAGGCATATATTTGGCGTATGTATTGATCCACTTATTGGCCTCCTCGGCTGCCTCGGGATCAATACGTTTGGCATAGTTCCATTTATCAATAGCCGGCCATACTACTATTTGGCTATCCCAACCTCGTCCAGGACCACAGAGAGGGCCACTGGATGCATACAGTCTCCCGATCAACAAGAACGGTTCGCCCCAATTTGGTCGACTTTCTGCCGCTTGCAACGCAAATTGGCGAGACAGAGGAAAGTTCTTTAAATCACGGTAATATATTTTAGATACCAACAGTAAATAGTTGGCCTTTTTATCCCTGTCTTCGGCATTACTAGCTGCTTCCTGAAATCGGGTCACCGCTTCCTCATAGTTACCATCGCGGAGTGCTTTGTAAGCCATAGCTGATTCTGTGGGAGTTGCTTCTGTCATGCAATGTCGACGCCCAGCATCTGCCAAAAGATTTATTTCCATCGAACTGGTATCACATCCGCCCCATCGTAATCGACCATACACTTCACCTATTACTTCGCAATTGGCCGTATCCATCTGATAAACAGGTATGTATTTAGCAATGTAATAATCACAATCATAAAATCCCTTTACCCCCTCGAAAGCCTCTAATCGTTCCGGTACATATTCGTTGATAATCTGCCACTGCTCTTTATTTTCTCCACTTTCCAGACCTGCCAGCAACCGCGCCCGAATCAGCTGTTCATATTTCTGAGCTTCACTCAGATCTACTTTGTCATCAAAATATCTTCTTACCAACAAATCGGTAAATGGGTTCAGAATAAAGAGAGGAGCCTCTTTAGGATCAGCATCCATTGACTTCTTAAATAGCGTGAAAATTTCATCTTGTTCAGCCCGATCCTTGTACTTATAGTAAAGATCGAACGCTTTGCGTCCAGCTACATAACCTAGTTCGCCGAAACACTGTTCAATATGATCATACATTAGAAAGATGGAGTCTACATAGGCAGCCTTTTTGGCTTCATCAGCTGTATTTTCCATAAAGTATTCGTAGAAACGTATCCCATCGGCAAAATGGGTGTTCCTGTGTCCATCTGCTGCCGGTGCAAGTCGATAGGCGGTACGCCAATAATTATAGGCTTGTTTATAATCCTCCTGCTTTAAAAAATCACGGTAGATGACATGCGCATTTAATGCTGTTTCCTCATCTGCAGATTCATCAAAAGTGCCACATGGCCCAGACTTCTTCGGTGCCGTGGGCTCAGTTGCGGTTGTGGTCGCAGGTGGAACCACTTTGGGGCTACAGGCAAAAAGAAACAAGCTAATGATGCCAAGGCAAACAGGAATCGACTTTCTCATGATTTAGGATTATCCGTTCTTAAAAATTGAAAAAGCTTCGCAATCAGCATTACGAAGCTTTTCTATTTCTATAGGTTAAAACAATGGAAATTTATCTATGCGTTTCTTACTGAACACGAAGTTTTGTTTGTTCACCAATCCAGCAACCTGTATTTAGAACATCTCCTTCTTTATGACCACGCATAAACGCATCATCTTTACTCGGACGGTTACTATTATAGATTCCGATCTTGCGATCAGCCTCTTCCGAAACGGTGTCATCAATCGACCTTGCATAAATATATTTATCAAGTGCTGCAAGAATTACGATCCGTTGACCCCAGGCATCACCGCCACATGACTTAGCGGCCTGAGCGTAAATGTCTCCAATGAGTAAATAAGGTTGTCCCCACTTGGGCCGAAGCTCTGCTGCTTTTAGTGCATCTGAACGGGCATCTTGCCATTTACTAAGTTTTCGGAATTCGATTGAAGCGATGTTGAAATAGTATTGAGATCTTTTATCCGGATCTTCTTCGCTTTCTAAAGCTTCCCGGTATTTTATAGCTGCGTTTTCAAAGTCTCCTTCCTTATAGAGTCTGTTTGCCAGTACTCCTGGATTATTCTTCTCAAATTCGGCTTGCAATCGCGCATTTTCTTCTGCGGCATACTCTTCATAAGTCGACTGTAGTTTTTTCAAAAACTCATCTTCTTTATCACAGCCTTCCTGGATCAATTTATTGTATACGTATTTGACCACATCAGGATCATCCGGTTTCTCATTATACATCGGCTCCAATTTTGACTTGAAATACTCACAATCAAAAATTTCGCTTTCTATCTCAGCAAACTTGGCTAGCATTCTTGCCTTAGCCGATTCGTAGTACTGAGAATAATCTTTGCTGTTTTCGATGCCATAGTCAGCTGCTTCAACCAAACGTTCATAGATAGCCCGAACTTCCTCCGCCGTCATCTTATTTTGTTTGTATTGATAGACTACAATGTTTGCGACCGGCTCAAACAAAATATATTCAACTTCGTTTCCTGCTTTATCGAGAGACTGCATAAAGGCTTCCAGGTTGGGACCATAAGGGGAATTAAATTCATAAAACATATCAAAGCCCTTTCTTCCCAACAAGTGACCGGCACGTACTTTGTGACAATCTGCATCACAGTCCTTCAGGGTGATACCGCCATTTTCATAGCAGTAAGCTGCTTTGTCATAAAGCTCGAGAATTTTATCGATAAGCTCCTTACGTTTAGCCTCATCGGTTGTTGCCTTAAGTTGCTCTTTGTAGATCTTAATACCATCTGTATAATGAAAATCCCGTAAACCATCTGCCGCGGGAGCCATTTCGTAGGCTTTTTGCCACTCTGTATAGGCTAGCCCAAAATCATTCATCTTTAATGCTGACCGGTAGTTAGAGTGGGCAGCTTCTGCCTGGTCTTTTTGGGGTGAATCGTTCCAGTTTTCACATTGTCCAAATGCATAATTACCAAGGCCAAATGCGAGAAAAACCAGAAAAAACAAAATCTTTCTAGAAACCATGATTAGTCAAATTTTCTTTTTAGAAACCACAAATTATTATTGAGGGTGACCCCAACACTAAATCCTAAAACACTTTCTTTAATTGGAATATTACCGCTATGATTGCCGTAATTGAGCCCTAAGTTAATAAATGATAATTGTCTAGACACTACAACTGGCAGACCAATACCTGCATTTAATGAAAATTGCTTGATTTGTTCATCATTTATCACCCGGGGGTCAGTACCGATCTGAATACCAGCACGATACATCACTCTCTTCCAATATGAATTGTATGAGATATAATCGGGAGTATACTGAAAACCTGCTCCGACATAAAAAGCATTTTTTAATTTATATGTACTAAGTTCATTTTCATACTTATTACCATTGATAAAAGTGGTATTAAATCCCAGAAGCCATCTTGCACCTTTCCGGTACACCAAACCCAAAGACAGATCGCCAGACAATTTTCCCGATCGCTCTATATCGGTTTGATAGGAAATGGTATCGGTCTCATCATTCTGGGGAAATTCGTCAGCCAATCCCTGGAAGGTTACTCCTTTCAGTGCTACAAAGTCAGTTGAAAGTGTCCGGAACCGAGTTCCGGTAGTCGAGGATAATCCGACTGTGATCATCTTTACATCGCGAATGTTTTCTGCTCCTTTACCATTGGATAGATCAAATTCATATTGGAGACCTGATTTGAGTAAAAAGCCCCGGTAGCTAGCCTCATTAAACGAATAATTATCAAAGGCTAAAGGAAGGTCACGGTATAACACCGATTTTTCCTTCAGAATGGTCCCAAAGAGATAGCCAAGAGAAACACCGGCATATAGCTTCTTATATTTCACCCCGTGGCTCCAGACGACCTTATTTAAGCCACCTGAGCCCTCAATCTCCTCTCTCACGCGTCCAATATTGTCAATCTCTCTTTCTCTTCGAGAATAATGATTAACCCTGCTATACGGTAGAAGTGCAATGCCCATACTCCAATTAAAATCCTGACTTTTACGATCCAGAAGGCGATTTACCGGATTGATGACTGGAAAAGCGAGCGAAAAGTAATTGAGATTACCCCCAAGATAACTAGTACTTTCATTCGTTGAGGGCACCTTCAATTTAGAATATGATACATCAAGTCCGAGTTCAAAAGAGGTTGCTTGAAGTGCTGCCAGTGATGCTGGATTCGAAAGATTGGTCTGATACAAATCTGAATAAGCGGCACCAATACCTCCCATAGTCAGAGTGGGAACAAATTGATCGCTATATAAGTCCCCCAATCCAAAACGTGAATAAGGTGAATCGACTTCATTCTGGGCCATAGCGCAAAAATGCCCGAGGGTTGCTACCAGAATGGTTAAAAGTTTAATAGCTTTTTTGCACATTATAGTCCAATATTTCATTAAGACCTTGAAGCACTAAATTTGGGGCCTCAAATATCTTAGTTTTCAATTTACTAACAAAAAAATGACTGTCACCACCGGTTAAGAGAATGTTAAGCTTACCAAACATTTTCTTATATTCTTGAATGAATCCTTCGATTTCATGAATTGCACCCGTTCCAGCTCCTACCTGTAAGGCAGAAGTTGTATCGACACCCATGGCTTGATAACGTTTGTAAGGCTCCACTTGTGGCAATTTATCCGTCAATAAATGCATCGATTTTAATCGCATATGCAGTCCAGGAGAAATATTCCCTCCCAGATACACCCCTTTTTCAGATACCAAATCATACTTTAAACATGTGCCGGCATCAATAATCAATGAGCTTTGCCGCGGAAACAGGGACCATGCCCCCGCCGCTCCAGCCAATCGATCTAACCCCAAAGTCTCAGGAGTCTTGTATGCAACCTGGAAAGGCAAATGCATAAAAGGAGATAGCAAGAAAATATGATCACTTTCATTGACAAGTTTTGCCATATATCTGGAAAGATGCTGTACTGTAGACACTATGACGTATGACACCGAAAAATTGTTCATTACTTTCTTCAGATAGGTCACGGTCAGTTTGTCCAGAATTTCAACGTGTTGTAATGACTTATCATTAAACACACCCAATTTGGTACGCGAATTTCCAATATCTACAGTCAGTCTAGCGGCCATCCGGGTTTAATGCTTAAAGTGCCGTATACCGGTAGTGACCATGGCCATGCCATGCTGATCACAATAGT
>JAGQWV010000390.1 GCA_020437045.1 Saprospiraceae bacterium
TTGATCTCCATTAACATGAAAGCTATTGGGCAGACAAAATGCTTTGGAAAAGATTTCCAGACTTTTAGCAGCACTAGCTCCATCCAACATCCTTGCTTCCAAATTGGCGAGCCAGCTATATGAATATCCAGTCCATTCACTGGGACCCAATGCCTTTAGATTTTTCAGAGAGTTTCGAATAATTTGCTGATTGGGTTCACCATCACTCCAATCTAATAAACCCAGAGGGTGAATCGCCATAAGGTGGGAAAAATGCCGGTGAGATTTTTGAAATGGATAATTGGGGGCGATCAGCAAACCTGCAGTCGCATCCAGTGCCAGATCTGGCCATTTATTTAGGACTGATGACCAGTGTTCGGCCTCATTCTGTAAATGCAGGGTATCTGCCATTTCTACAGCCGTCTGAAAAAGCCATCGTATCAAAGCAAGATCAAAATTGGTTGTTTCTGCAAACCAGGCTTCCTTACTATTATTATTGATCTCCGGACTGGCACTCAAAGGTAGTTTCCAATATTCACCTTCATCTTTTATCGCGATGCTCTCCAGATAGTCTGCTACATCTTTTACCCATGGATAAGCTTTGCTCTCCAGGAATTGGTGATCCCCACTAAACTTCCAGTGTAAATAAAAATGATGCGCCAACCAGGCTGATACGGTAGGTCCCAATGAATATTGTATCCAGCCTCCCATGGGCTCTCCTGCCAGTGTGGTCACTCCAGGCACATTCAAACCTTCCTCCTTGAAATATTCCCGGGTATATCTTTTAAAGGTATCCTTATACTTCCATAGCCAATTAATAAACCCTTCTTCCAGATCCAGATGATTAGCAGAATAAGCCGGCCAGTAACTCAGTTCGGTATTCAGATCGTGATGGAAGTCCCCCTTCCACGGTGGTATTTTTCCATTATCCGCCGTCCAGACTCCTTGAAGTGATATGGGTGGTGCGTCCTTTCTTGCCAGTGAGCCAAATTTATACATCTCCAGATACCATTGTTTTTCCAAGGTCTTGTTAGGTATCAAAATCGACGACTTAGCCCAAAATTGCTTCCACCATTCCAGATGAGTTGGCAGGGCGGCATCATATCCTTTGTCTAACGCATTTTTTACAAGCTGCTCCAGATCTCTATCATCCCCGGCATCCGTCAAAGAAGACTTAATACTCCAACATCCTTCAATCGTCTTACCGATTCGTTTCCAGGAAACATAAATCTCGTAGTGAAACCCATTCCATCCTTCCTGCCGATAGGAGTAACCCGTACTCAGCTTCAAGATTTCTCCCTGCCGGTATCCCAACAGTTGTAGACTCTGCCCCTCTACCGAATTTATATTTCCAAGTTCGCCCACTGAATCAGCATAAGCCGGTGCCACTAAAATAGGGTCAAGATCATCATCCAGGCCTTCGAATTTGAAAAAACCTACTGGATCGACAGCATGAACATAGGTTTGCAAACGTATTCCCCTATCCCATTGAGTAAGACACACTCCAGTCCGTACATCCAAATCGACGGAATGCACCGGACCAAAGTATTTGATTGGAAACTCCAGAGCACCACCGGGAATTTTGGTAGGGGCAGGTCGCTGTTCATAAGGTATATCCATCCATTCTTGTACCTTCTCATAGGTATTGCCTTTCCATTGTTCTCTCACCCATTGGAAATCAAACCGGCTAAAATCAAGATTCTTCATCGGTCTTAAATCCCAAAGATCAGATCGATCTAAAGACATTCGCAGATTTTCCCCTTTCTTCCAGAGCAAGGTTCCTATAACTCCATTCCCCTGAGGAATCCCCTCATCCCATTGCAACGGAAGCGAATGAAACGCCAAATGAAAATCTGGTAAATCAAATTCCTGTCCGTATAATTCTAGAGAAGAATACAAGAACGCATTCACGAAAAGAATACCCACTAAATAAGATCTGGTAATATACTGGTGCATTAAATCCCCTATTTAAAAATAAAGTAAGCAGTTTCAAATATAGGATTTTCACAAAAAATAAATTGTTACAATAAATTGCATTCTAGGCTTGCGAGTAGAGATAGCATTTTGATATCAAAGGAAGCCAATTAGTTTGATCTTTGAATGGGTCGATATAGTAATTATCATCTAAATTATGAAGACAGCTTGTACAATAAGAATGTACCTCATAAATAGTAGTAAAAAATGATTTATATTTTCTTTACTTCAAAATAAACGGTATCCGTGCTGATACCGGTGAAGATTCCCAATCCATTATCGACATTGGTCGGTGGAGAGCTTATACTAATGGAAGAGCTACCTAACTGCTCATAAAGCGCTGCATATTCGGAATTAAGTCGATACACCACCACTCTATACCTCCCAAATTGTTGGATATCGTTAAATGAATCAATTCCATAAAAATCAACGATCTCCGGACGAGACCGGAAGGAAGGTCTTCGTATGCTATCTCCCTGTTCGATTAATTCTTCCAAAAAGGTAAAAATATACTCCGCAGAGTCTTCCATATTCTCGACCAGTACAAAGTAGTAATCGCCGTCCGTGTTATCCCATGAGACCTCAATAGGATCAGGTCGTTCAAATGATCCCGGTCCAAATCCTCCATTACCAGTGATCTGTTCTCGATAGATAATTGAATCACTTATTTGGGCATGATTAGCGAGTGGGATATGCGTAGACGCTTTTATATCCGCTCCATTCCATCGAAAGGAAATGCTATATTCTTTATCAGAAATAACCTCTATTTGCTTTGATTGATAATATCCATTTCCGATAAAGTCCAACCTATAATCTTGCCCACCATCATTAATCAAAACTTCCAAATCATCGATAGTCCTAAATACACCATCCCCGCTATAGGAATTCGACTCGGAAATCAAAATAGAATCAATCCTATGACCAGCATAAAGATATCCGGATACAACGGCTGAAGTACTATCCAAATAAGCTTGTTTTTCCTTCACACAACTAAGCAGAAATGCGATCAAAACGACGAAAATTAAATGTAGTTTAAAGCTCTTCATATGATAATCTTATTTTAGATCCCAGGTAATAAAAATCGAAGGTGTAAAATCGATTAAAGAGATATTTGTTTCAAACAACTCACCTTCCACAACCTCATATTCTTTATACCAAATGTTTCCACGATTATAAATATTGATCAGTGAGATACCGGTAGATGCCCTTGATGTACCCAGAAAGAACTTATATGTCGCAGA